>CAYTQA010000193.1:0-6235 GCA_964439495.1 uncultured Terriglobales bacterium
TCAGGTTACCTCTCCATTGACTTGTTTTACGGGAAACAGTACTTTTCCAATGGCTTTCCTGCGTCTTGAGAAGGGACACTCCGTGGCTTTAAGGATTTTATTCGCCGATGACAGCATGACCGCCCAGAACATGGGCAAGAAGATCCTGACCGATGCCGGTCACCAGGTCACTGCCGTCAGCAATGGCGCCGCTGCATTGAAAAAAATCAGTGAGCTGAAGCCGGAAATCGTCGTGCTCGATGTTTACATGCCCGGCTACAACGGGCTGGAGGTCTGCGAAAAAATCCGGTCCTCGCAGGAGACGGCGAATATCCCGGTCCTGCTGACCGTGGGCAAAATGGAGCCCTACAAGCCGGAAGACGGCGCCCGCGTAAAGGCCGACGGCATTATCGTGAAACCCTTCGAGGCCAGCGATCTACTCGCCGCCATCGAAAAGCTGAGTGAGCGGCTTCACTCCGCCCCCACAGCAAGCGTAGCGCCCGCCGTGCAAGCCCCGTCAGTGCAGGAACCGGAATTTGATGCGGAGCAGGCGGAAGCGCATGAGGCGCACTCCGACCGTGCTCCTTCGGCTGTGACCGTTCCCAGCGAAATGGCGTCGCACGCCGCATTTGGATTTGAGGACATGCTTGGGGATGCTGCCGCAAGCGCGCCTGAATCCAGCGCGGCGGTGGAAGCGCCGGCGGAAGACAACGGCTCCGCAGCGGTTGAAAGCTATGAAGTGGCTGCCGAGAGCAGCGATGTCGCGGAAGCGCAAGTGGACGGCCAGGAGTTTGCAATCGAATCGGGAGATGCCGCGGGTGAATTCCAGATCGACTCCGCCGCCTCCAGCACGGAAGAGAGTGTTCAATCCAGCAGCGAGCTCGATCCTCCTTATGCATCCACCTCCGATTCCGATGAGGCCTCCGCGCTTCATGCCAGCAATGGATTCAACGCGCAGGATGCGAATGCAATCGCCCCCGATCCGATGGTGGAGCGTTTCGATATCGGCTCGGACGAATTTTCGGTGGAAAAGGCCGCGGGATACGAGGCCACTGCCGCCGATCCCGTTCCCGATGCGCCCATCGCCAGCGAGCCTGGTTTTGAGGCGACCTCGCAAACCGCGGATGAGGTTGTGCAGGTGATCTCCGATTCGGCGGAAGACGTCATCGCCGAGGCTTCCGCAATTCCCGGGTTGCAGGATGAGCCGGAAGTTGAGGTCCCGCTGATACAGGATTCCAGCAGGGAAGCCGATACCCTTCCCGAGCCTGCCTCCGCCTCCGAATATTCCATTGCCTTCCCGCATTCCGGGATTCCCGACCTGGAGTCAGATTCCAATGTCGTCCAGGCTGAAGGCGGCTCCGAAGCAGCGTTGGAAGGCGACGACTTTGAATCGCGCGTGAATGCCGCGCTCTCCTCCTTTGATGCCGAATCGGTCGAGATTATTGAAGACGGTTCCGGGGAAGAGATTGCGCCGATCATGATCGAGCAGGACGATGCGGGTTTGACCGCTTCTCACCCCCTCCCTGGCCACGAAACGGGAGACGCATCGCACACGGCTGAATTTTCCATCGAAGGACATTCGGCTGAGCACGAAGCCGATATGCCCGAGATCATCTCCGGGGAAGTGGCTGAGACGGCGACCTCGCAAGACCTTGTCCACGAAATACCGGTTGATGAGGCCGAACGCGCACTGGCAGCGGCGGCCCGCGCGGGAGCTCATGCCGGGCTTACCGGCGAGGAGCAAGCTTCCCTGAATCCGGAGGTGATTTCAAAAATCGTCAGCCAGGTGCTGGAGCGTTCGCTGCCGGAAATCCTCTCCCAGGTCATGAGCGAGATGGAGCGCGAGCGCAAAAAATAATCGCGCCGCCGAGCTTCCGGTCCCGACATGCCCGCTTTTTTCAAACCGGAATTGCCTTTTCAAGCACATAATATTGACTGCCCGCTGCGCTGCAAATACTCTATAGTTGCGGACACTTTGTAATCTCGCCGCTCCCAGGTAAACGAGAACAACATTGGACTGGCATAGTCGCCGAGTTAGAGCTATTTTGCAGAACGCGTTGCTGGAAGACAAAGCCACGCGGGACGCTACAACCGCTGCCTGCATCGAGCCCGGGCTGCGCGCCACTGCTACTATTCATGCCAAGCAGGAGTGTATTCTCTCCGGCCTGGGGTGTATTCCCCGCATCCTCGAAATTTTTAGTGAGCTGGATAAGACGGTGATCGGCCACTATGAAGTCATCAGCCATCCGGAGATCTTCGATGGAATCCGGTTGCATGATCGCCAGGCCATTGCCGTGATTCGGCACAATGCGCGCGTCATTCTCTCCTGCGAGCGCGTGATCCTGAACGTTTTGCAGCGGCTCAGCGGCATTGCCACCACCACCCGCCAGTTTGTGGATGCGGTGGCGGGCACCAAAGCGCGCATACTGGACACCCGCAAGACCGCGCCCAGCCTTCGCGTCCTCGACAAATATGCGGTGCGCTGCGGCGGCGGGCAGAACCATCGCCTCGATCTTTCCGACGGCGTGCTGATCAAGAACAATCACATCGCACTGGGCGGCGGAATTGCCGCGGTGCTGCGCAAGGCGCTGCAAAACCGCACCGGCGAGCAGCCGATTGAGATTGAGGTCCGCACCCTGCAGGAGCTTGAAGAGGCGTTGCAGAATGGCGCGGAGGCGATCCTGCTCGATAATATGACCCCGCAAATGACCGCCCAGGCGGTCGAACGCGTCAGCCGCCATTCCCGCCGCATGGCGCTGGAATCTTCCGGAGGAATGAATCTCGGCAATGTTCGCGCCTATGCCGAAGCTGGAGTGGATTTCATCTCCGTTGGCGCGCTCACGCATTCTCCGCAGGCGGTGGACCTGAGCATGAAGATTACGCCGGCGCTGATTTAGCCAGCCTCATGGAAAGAAAAATCTTCTGGGCGGTCTTTCTTGTGCTCAGCCTGGTGGCTGACATGGAACTCCCCTTGCTGTGGGGGCTGATCGCCACCATTCCCATCGTCTTTCTCAGCTGGTGGGTGGCCTACCGAAGCGGATGGTTCTGATGGGGCGAGCCCCTCGATAGCGGTCCTTTTCAGTACAATTAAAACAGTGAGTCCTCCCATAAAAATCATTGGCGCGGGCCTGGCTGGATGTGAGGCCGCATGGCAATGTGCCCGGCGCGGGCTGCCCGCCGATCTCTATGAAATGCGGCCTGTACGCTCCACTCCCGCGCATCAGACCGCCGATTTCGCCGAGCTTGTCTGCTCCAACTCCCTGAAGTCGGAGTCGCTTTACACCGCGCCCTGGCTGCTGAAGGAAGAGATGCGCCGCGCCGGTTCGCTGCTCCTGCAGTGCGCGCGGGAGAGCGCCGTTCCCGCCGGCCACGCGCTGGCGGTGGACCGCGCCGCTTTTTCCGCCAGAGTGATGGAGGCGATCGCCTCCGAGCCGCTCATCACCGTCCATCGCGATGAGGTAACGCGCGTCAATGAAGGCGATGGCATTACCGTCATCGCCACCGGCCCGCTTACCTCGGCTGCATTGTCCGAAGAGATTGCCCGCCTTGCCGGCAGCGCCCATCTTTATTTCTATGACTCCATCAGTCCGATCGTCGAGGCCGATTCCATTGACATGTCGCGCGTGTATTTTGCCGCGCGTTACGACAAAGGCTCGGCGGACTACATCAATTGCCCCTTCACCAGGGAGGAATATGATCGCTTCTACGAGGCGGTGATGGAAGCGCAGCCGGTGGAGAGTAAGGATTGGGAGAAGCTCAACTATTTTGAAGGGTGCCTGCCCATCGAAGAGATTGCCCGCCGCGGACGCGACACCTTGCGCTTCGGTCCCATGAAGCCGGTGGGGCTGAAGGACCCGCGGACCGGGAAGATGCCCTATGCGGTGGTGCAGCTTCGCAGTGAAAACCTGCGCGCGGATTCCTACAATCTGGTCGGGTTCCAGAACCATCTCAAATATGGCGAGCAGGCGCGCATCCTGCGGCTCATCCCTGGGCTGGAGAATGCGAAATTCCTGCGTTATGGGCAGATCCATCGCAATACCTACATCAATGCTCCCCGGCTGCTTGCTCCCACCTTGCGCATGAAGGCGCATCCGCAGGTCTTCTTCGCCGGACAGATCGCCGGAGTGGAAGGCTACACGGAGTCGATCGCCACCGGCCTGCTGGCGGGCGTCTATGTAGCGGCGCAGGCGATGAGCGCCCCGGAAACTCCCGCTCCCCGGGAATGCGCTCTGGGCTCGCTGGTCCATTACATTACGCGGACGGAGGCGAAAAGCTTTCAGCCGGCCAACATCACCTTTGATCTTCTCGGGCCTCTGGATGAAGAGACCCGACGCCGCGTGCGCGACAAAAAAGAACGCCATCGCCTGCAATGCGAACGGGCGCTGGCGGCCTTTGACGGGTGGTGGCGGACGGCGCAATCCACGGAAAGCCTGCCGGAAACATTAGCTGTCTAGCCTTTGTCCGCGACTAGCCGCCACGGGCGCGGTTCTTGATCCAGATGGGCGTTCCCGCGAAGCCAAAGGCAGCGCGGATCTGGTTTTCCAAAAAGCGGCGATAGGAAAAGTGCAGGCCCACATCGCGGTCGGTGAAGAGAATGAACGTTGGCGGCGAGACCGCGGCCTGCGTCATATAAAAGATTTTGATCTGCTTGCGCGCCGGCACCGAGGCGCGCTCAAAGTCGATCCGCGCCAGAAAGCGGTTCATCTCTCCGGTGCTGATGCGCTTGCGCCGCTCGGCCGCAACCTGGCGCAGCAGGGCAAAGATTTTTTCGGCGTTCCTGCCCGAAGCGGCGGAGACAAATATCACCGGAGCATAGCTCAGGAACTTAAACGTGTCTCTTAATTGCTCCTCAAATATTTTCTGATCGGCGGGCTGTTTGCCATCCGGACGTCCCGGGCCGATGAGGTCCCATTTGTTCACCACGATAATGGTGGAGCGGCCGCTCTCATGGGCGTAGCCACCGATGGTGGCGTCGGTTGCGGTCGCGCCCTCGGTCGCATCGATCATGAGCAGGGCCACATCGGCGGCTTCCAGGTGCTTGCGCGCCATGATTACCGAGAGCTTTTCCGCCATCAGGCGGGTCTTGCCCTTGCGGCGGATGCCGGCGGTATCGATAAAGCGAAACTTCTCTCCCTTATGCTCCACCATCTCATCAACCGCATCGCGAGTGGTGCCCGCGACCGGCGATACGATGGCGCGGGAGCTTCCCGTAAGCCGGTTGAGCAGCGTTGACTTGCCCACATTGGGGCGGCCGATGATCGCGACCTTTACCTCTTCGGCGAGGGCCGGAGCGTCGCTTTCTTCGGAAGGCTCATTTTCTTCGGCCGCTTCCGCGTCTTCTGCCGCGCGCGTTTCCGGAATCACTGCAAGCACTTCATCCAGCAGGTCGCCGATTCCGTTGCCGTGCTCCGCAGAGACAGGGACCAGATTTTTCAAGCCGAGGCTCCTGTACTCCTCCGCTCCCGCTTCCAGCTTGGGAGAATCAATCTTATTGACCGCCAGAAAAGTGGGTTTGCCGCTGCGCAGCAGCAGACGGGCGAGCTCCATGTCCGGGGAGGCCAGCTCGGTGCGTCCATCCACCACCATCACCACGGCATCGGCCTCGTCCATCGCGACCCTGGCCTGGCGATAGATCTCCGCGGGAATAAGGTCCCGGTCCTCGGGGATGATTCCACCCGTATCCACCACGCGCAGGCTGCGGCCGCGCCATTCGCTGATGCCGTAGATGCGGTCGCGCGTGATCCCCGGCTCGTCGCCCACAATGGAGCGGCGGCTGCCAATCAGGCGATTGAAGAGCGTGGATTTCCCCACATTGGGGCGTCCCACAATCACGATGGTCCCGTCATACTGGGCAGGCTGCTTGAAGCCACCCTCCGGAAGCGCCGCAGCGTCGAACTCCGAGAGATCGAATTCGTCTTCCTTCTGGGGGCGTTCCTGCTGGGAAGCGCGCTTCGGCGGGGCATTCTTCTGCTTTTCCGGGAGGTTGCTCCGCTTGGGTTTTTGCTTGAGTTTGGTCAACGGGTCCTGACTGGGAGCGCGGAAGCTGAATTTCCGCTCGATGCGCTCAGAATTTTGGTCTACACAGTTATTATAGAGAGACGACGCTCGCTCCACCGCACTCGATCGATTATTTTGGCCACCCATCCTCAAACCGCGGTCCATACCGGCCCTACTGGCTCGCTTTACGGCTTCTTTGCGCCCGGCGGAGCGCTGGCGCAGGCGCATCCGGACTATGAATTCCGCCGCGGCCAGTTGC
>CAYTQA010000194.1:0-6217 GCA_964439495.1 uncultured Terriglobales bacterium
GGGGTGGCGGCCATCTTCGCTTCGCGGCTGATGAACAAACGCCCGCCTCTCATCTTTGAGGACGGCAGGCAGATGCGCGATTTCGTCAGCGTGCATGACGTGGTGCGGGCCAATCTTCTGGCCATGGAGCGTTCCGAGGCGGATGGTCAGGCGGTGAACGTGGGTTCGGGAATGCCAATCTCCATTCGTGAAGTTGCCGTGGCTCTGGGCAAGGCCCTGGGGGTGAACATACCGGGCGAGGTCACGGGCAAATATCGCGCCGGCGATATCCGCCATTGCTTTGCGGACATCTCCCGGGCCAAGGCCTTACTGGGCTATCAGCCCCAGGTCAGCTTTGAAAAGGGAATGGAAGAGTTGGTGGAATGGTTGCGTGGTCAGCAGGCCGAGGACAAGGCGGCCGAGATGGTGGCAAATCTCAGCAGCTTTGGCCTGACTGCATGAAATCGTCACTCAATGGAAGAGATGAGATGAACAAGACAGAAAGCTTTCGATCGGTCGTGATTTTTGGGGGAGCTGGATTTATCGGCTCGAACTGGGCCCACCATCTGCTGACCAGGACGGATGCGAAGGTCCATATCTTCGATAATCTCTCGCGTCACGGAGTTCGTCACAATCTGGAGTGGCTGCAAAAGATGGCGGGCAAATCGGGACGCCTGCAGATCACGATAGGAGATGTGCGCGACGCCCAGGCTGTGGAGCAGGTGGTCCGGCATGCGAGCGAAATTTACCATTTTGCCGCCCAGGTGGCAGTGACTACCTCGGTCGTGGATCCCCGCCACGATTTTGAGGTGAACGTTGGTGGAACATTCAACATCTTGGAGGGGGCAAGGAAATCGGGAAACCGTCCGTTTGTCCTCTTTACCTCAACCAACAAAGTCTATGGCGATATGGCGGAGCATGCCCTGGCGCTCGATGGCAAACGCTACTGCTACGTAAATACCACCGGCATTTCGGAATCGCAGCCGCTCGATTTCCATTCTCCTTATGGCTGCTCCAAGGGCGCCGCTGATCAGTACGTGCATGATTATGCCCGCATCTATGGCATTCCAACCGTCGTCTTCCGCATGTCGTGCATCGCCGGCGAACGCCAGTTCGGCACGGAAGATCAAGGCTGGGTGGCGCATTTTCTCTATAGCGCAATGGCCGATGCTCCGCTGGTCCTTTATGGAGACGGGAAGCAGGTCCGTGACGTCCTCTATGTGCAGGACCTGGTAAAGGCCTTTGAGGCGGTCCGCGGAAAACTGTCGGTGACCGCGGGCCAGGTATATAACGTCGGCGGCGGTCCCAGGAACACTACCTCTCTGCTGGAGTTGATTGAAGATATCGAGAAGCTTACCCGTCGTGAGGTCCGCTACCTGCACGAACAGCCGCGGCCCGGAGACCAACTGGTGTACGTCACCAATTGCTCCAGGCTGGAGCGTGATACCGGTTGGCGTCCGGTCACGACTGTACAGCAGACCCTGGAGCGCATTTACCAGTTCCGCAGGCAGAATGCGGAATATTTCCCCCGCGTCTCGGAAACTGCGATGGAGAGCGAACTGGTGGCCAGCGCGCTCCCGCTGCAAAGGACTGCATAATGAAATACGCGCTTATCAATCCGAACTGGACATTTCATGGGTCTACTTATTTCGGCTGCCAGGACCCGCATTACCCCCTGGAGCTGCTCTTCGCTCATGACCAGATCAGGGAAGCCGGACACGATGCCCTCCTGGTCGATGCCCAGGTGGACAACTTAAGCGCCAGCGAAGTGCGCGCGAAGGTGCAGAATTTTCAACCCAACTTCGTGGTGGTCCCCACGGCTCCGTCCTATCTGTTCTGGCGTTGTCCGCCGCCCGAGCTGCGCGTTCCCAAGGAGTGGTTTGCCGCGATTGGCGGAAAGGCCATCAAAGTCGCCATCGGGCCGCATTCCTCCGCCACCCCCGCCGCCGCATTGCGCAAAATGGGATGCGATGTAGTCATGCGCGGCGAGCCCGACCAGACCGTCGGCCAACTCGCCGATAAGCCCTGGTCGGAGATTGCCGGGGCCTGCTGGCGCGAGCACGATGGCGCAGTGCGGTTGAGCACGGATTTAGGCGTCACCGACATGAAGGCCCTGAAGGCGCTGGACTTTGCGAACTACAACGTTGAGGCCCATAAGCACCGGCATCATGTCTTCTGGGGAGAAGGGCACGGAGCGGAGCTCGAGTTTGCCCGCGGATGTCCCTGGTCCTGCACCTTCTGCAACAAGACGCTGTTCCGGAATAAATTCCGCGAGCGCAATGTGGAGGCAGTGCTCGCCGAAATCGACAGCCTGGTGGCACGGGGCGTGGACTATATCTACTTTATCGACGAGATTTTCGGCGTGGGCAAGAACGTTCGCCGCCTGCTGGAAGGGATTGCGGAACGCCCGGTAAGCATCGGCTTCCAGAGCCGCATCGATCTCTGGGACGAAGAATCGCTCGATCTGCTGGGGCGCGCCCACTGCATTTCGATGGAATGCGGCATCGAGTCCATTACCGCCGAGGGGCGGGAAGAGCTCAATAAAAACTGCCGCATCGGCACCGATCGGATCACGGAGCTGCTGATTTATGCCAAGCAGCGCATCCATTGGGTGCAGGCCAACCTCATTCTCACGGAAAAAGACGATCGCGAAGAAATCCGGCGCTGGCAGGAGTATCTGAAAGACAAGGGAGTATGGGTCAGCGAGCCGGTCCCGATGTTTCCTTTCCCCGGCAGCCCGCTGTACGTGCAAACATTCGGCGCCCAGCCCGACGATCAGGCGTGGGAGCGCGCCCATCATTATTACACCTCCATGTTTCGGGACAAGGGTTATAGCGATATCCAGGAGCAACAACCCATCCCCCTCGAGGACCTGGAATGCGCGTAGTCGTAACCACGGACACCCTGGGAGGAGTATGGACTTATACCCGTGAACTGGTGACGGAGCTGCTCCACCGCGGACATGAGGTCGTGCTGGTCAGCTTTGGCGATATCCCCACCGCCGCCCAAACCCAATGGATGGAAGGGCTGAAGGGGCTGGACTTCCGTCCCACCGCCTTCAAACTGGAATGGATGCAGGATTCGGAAGAGGACCTGGAGGCCTCCTCCGATTACTTGCTGAACATCGTCCAGGAGGTGAAGCCCGATCTGCTTCACCTGAACCAGTTTTATTACGGAACCTTGAAGTGCGACGTGCCCCGGATCGTGGTCGCGCACAGCGATATCGTGAGCTGGTGGATGGCGGTCCACGGCACCGAGCCCCGCGAGAGCAAATGGATCAGTTGGTATCGGGAGAGCGTCGGGCGAGGGTTGGCCAAGGCCACTGCCGTAGTCGCTCCCTCCCAGGTCATGCTGGAGAATGTGGTCCGCTATTATGGAAAACCGGAATTAGGGGTGGTGATCTATAACGGGCGCAATCCAAATCTGTTCAGCTCACATCTCAGTAAAGAGATTGCGGTACTCTCAGTAGGGCGGCTCTGGGATGCAGGCAAGAATGTTGCCCTGTTGACCCAGGTCGAGCCTGAGCTCCCGATTTATATAGTCGGCTCCGAACGTCACCCCGATATGGGAGAAAACTCGAGGATTTCCGCGGCAGGGTGGGGGCGCATTCATATGAAAGGGCCACAAAGCGAAGGGCAGTTGCGCCAGCTTTATGCGCGCGTCGCGATGTATGCTGCGACGTCCCGCTATGAGCCTTTCGGGCTGGCTCCGCTGGAGGCGGCGCTCTCCGGTTGCGCCCTTATCGCCAACGACATTCCGGCATTCCATGAGCTGTGGGGAGAAGCCGCCTGCTACTTCCGGCAGAACGATCCTGAGAGTTTGCGGGACAACATCGCCCGGCTCGCCGCCGATCGGGAGCTATGCTCCCACTACGCCCATCTCGCCCATGAGCGCGCCCGGCAGCGTTTTACCACCGAACGAATGGTGGATGACTACTTAAATCTTTATCAGGTGCTGGTCCCGGCGGAGGCCCTGGCGATATGAAATCTCAACTGCAGATTCGCCTCTTCGCGCACTCGCTGGTTTCGGACTGGAACCATGGCAATGCCCACTTTCTGCGCGGGCTGTGCCGCGCCCTGGGCCGGCTGGGACATAAAGTACGCAGTTACGAAGAGCTGGGTTCGTGGTCGCTCAACAATCTGGTGCGCAATGAAGGCGAGAAGGCGATTACCGCCATCGACGATTTTCGCGCCATTTATCCCGATCTGGATATTGGCTTTTATCACAATGACCAGAGCTTCGATTCCCTGATGGAAGAAGAGCTGAATGGCGTGGATGTGGTGCTCATCCACGAATGGACCGATCCGGTCATTGCCAACAAGGTACTCGCGCTGAAGCGGCGCTTCGGCTTTAAGGTGCTTCTGCACGATACCCATCATCGCGCCTATACCCGGCCCGGCGAGATGCTGCGTTTTCATCTGCATCTTCTGGATGGAGTGCTCGCGTTTGGCGAAGCCATCCGCCGCATTTATACCGACGGCTTTGGCGTCCCGAACGCCTGGACATTTCATGAAGCCGCCGACGCCGAGGTCTTCACCCCGCAGGACGTCGCTCCGGTCAACGATCTTCTCTGGATCGGCAACTGGGGGGATGAAGAGCGCACGCGCGAGCTGGAAGAATTCCTGATTGGCCCGGCTGCCGCCCTGAAAGGACGCCGGCGCGTGGTCGTCCATGGAGTGCGATATCCGGAAGCTGCGCTGCAAAAGCTGCAGGAAGCAGGGATCGAATATCGCGGCTATTTGCCCAACCTGTGCGCGCCCCGGGCCTACAGCGAGTCAGTGCTTTCGCTGCATGTGCCGCGCCGGCAGTATACGAACGGCTTAAGCGGGATCCCAACCATCCGGGTCTTTGAAGCGCTCTCCTGCGGCGCTACCCTGGTATGCTCCCCGTGGGAGGACGCGGAGAAACTTTTCCGTCCGGCGGAAGACTATGTCTGCGTTCCCGATGGCAAGGCCATGCTCAACGAAATTGAGTACCTGCTGCGCGACGAGAAGGCGCGCCGGCAAATTGCCGCGAATGGAAGGGAAACCATCCACAAGCGCCACACCTGCATGCATCGCGCTCAACAACTGATTGGGATTTGCGAGGAACTTGCCGCATGAAGATATTTGTCTTCGGCTCAAGTATTACTTCATCCTATTGGAACGGGGCCGCTACTTATTACCGCGGCATTTACAAACACCTCAGCCAGCTTGGCCATGCCATCATCTTCGCCGAGCCGGACGTTTATGGCCGCCAGCAGCGCCGCGATCCCGGCGATTACAGCTATGTGGAAAGCCTGATTTACGCCACGCCGGGGGACCTCCCGCGGATGATGGAGCGCGCCAGCGAAGCCGATCTCATCATCAAGCATAGTGGTGTAGGGGCGGACGATGAATTTCTGGAAGAAGCAGTGGCCCTGAACATTCCGGGCGATGCCTTGCGCGCATTTTGGGACGTGGACGCGCCCGCAACCCTGGCCCGCGTCGAAGCCAATGCCGGCGATCCCTTCCGGCGGCTCATCCCGAAATATGATCTGGTACTCACTTATGGCGGCGGACCCCCGATCGTGGAACATTATCTGCGATTGGGAGCGCAGAGTTGCCATCCCATTTATAACGGCCTTGATCCCGAGACCCATCATCCGGTCGCTCCCGATCCGGGGCTGGCCTGCGATCTGGTGCTGGTGGCGAACCGTCTGCCCGACCGCGAGAAGCGCGTGGAAGATTTTTTCCTGGCAGCCGCCCGGCTCGCGCCCGAGTTGAGTTTCATTCTCGGGGGCGAAGGCTGGGGAGGCAAGGCGCTGCCGCCGAATGTTCGCTGGATCGGACATGTGGCCACCGATGACCACAATCGCGTGAATTGCTCGGCGCGGCTGGTCTTGAACCTCAATCGCGATTCGATGGCGAACGTCGGTTTTTCTCCTCCTACACGCGTCTTTGAGGCCGCCGGAAGCGGCGCATGCCTCATCACCGATGCCTGGGCGGGAATCGAGTCCTTCTTTACCCCTGGGAAAGAAATCCTGGTGGCCTCGTCGGCGGAAGAAATTGTCAGATGGTTGCGCGACATCTCGCCCACCGAGGCAAAACAGATTGGCGCCGCCATGCGTCAACGCGCCCTGGCCGAGCACACCTATGCGCAACGGGCCGCTGAAGTGCATCAGGTCCTTGCGGCGATGTACTCTCAGGGAGCGGCGGCTTAACAAAAACGGCGGTCGGAAAAACCGACCGGCAGCTTAATAAAGATGAAGATCGTCATC
>CAYTQA010000195.1:0-6177 GCA_964439495.1 uncultured Terriglobales bacterium
CCCCTGCTCCGCCTCCCATCCAAAAGAGTGGTTGCGGCTGGCGGCATTGCCGAATTTATTAGTCAGATAGGGCATCATCGCCTCCAGCACCCGCGGATCGAGCGGGGTGGTAGCGTGGTTGTCCATATATATGGGCAGCTTTACCGTCGCCTGGCCATGGCCGTTTGTCGAATTTGCAACTGCAGTGGTGCTCATTTCTTTTCCGTCTCCCAACCCAAAAACTTCAACTTGTTCAAACCTGTAAAGTAACCAACTCCTGCTCGTGCGCTTCCGGCTTGTCCTCGAAGATCGCGTCCGCCGGCTCGCGCATGTCCCAGATGCTGATCCGGCTCAGAAGCTCCCGGATCCCCTCATTCACCTTGCGCAGGGGCTCGCGCACATTGCAGAGATCGCTCTGCTCGCACTGTATCTTCTCGTTGCTGCACGAGGTGATGAACAGCGGACCATCAATGGCGACGATCACTTCCAGCGCCGAAATTTTGTGGGCGTCACGCGCCAGCGCATATCCGCCATTGGTCCCATGGCGTGAACGGACCAGGCCGGCTTTGACCAACCGTTGCAAGATCTTCGCCATCGCCTCTTGCGGAATATGATAAGCATCCGCGATGTCCTTGGAGCTCGAGGCGGCCATGCCCGATTGCGCCAGGTGCCGCAGCGCCATCAATCCGTAATCGGCCTTTTTGGTCAGCTTCAACATACTATTTCCGACCTTTTTGGTCGCATATATAGTTTATCTGTTTTCCGGGCGGGAATGCAACCTGAGACAGGGAGCAGCCGTATATAGAAGGTGAATGGTAAATATCTGCATTCAAAGCTCTTACTAAAATACGACCCGGAAGGTCGTACTTCCATTTGGCACCTTAGTCTACTGATGGGCCGCTTAAGGGTTCAACTCGATTGAATGTTTCTCCCACAAGGTTAATCTCAAGGGTAATGAGGCGCTCTGGCACTTTCCCGGCAACCACGAGGTTCGGTCTAAGATTCCGGTTGAGTCTGACTGCTGGCCTGCTATGCCTGTTCTCCCTTGCAAATATGGCGTGGGGGGCGGAAGCCGGAGCGGGCGACGACTACGACCGTCCGGAGCGCACTACAATACAGCACGCTGTCCGCCAGCCGGAGCCAACCTACAGGATCGAGGCCGGACGCGATGGCGATGTCTTTCCCGCATTCGCGAATTATGCCTCCTTGCGTACTCCCGAGCAGCGCAGTTGGGGGGTGGTAGCGGTCTATATCAATAACTCCACGAATGCCCCGGTTCGCGAGCGCGTGAGCGTGGTTGTTCCGGGCTGGAGCGATGAGGAGATCCAGACGGTTGACCTGGATGGCGGAGCATCGCGCAAGCTGATCTTCGCGCCTGTCTTTCATGAACGTTTTTATGAAAACCGCGAGATCATTGCCGCCACTGCCAGGGTAAAGATCAGCGATACCGCCACCCATGTCCTTTACAGCGCCACCGTCCCATTGCGGCTGCGCGCCGCCGAAGATATGTTCTGGGGAGCGCGCTTTCAATATGCGCCCTTCATCGCCTCCTGGGTGACGCCCCACGACAGCCAGGTTGAGCAGGTGCTGACCCGCGCCAAGGAAGAGGTCCCCGGACGCAGGCTTCCGGGCTATGAAGAGTGGAAGACGCCGCTACAGCAGGAGAGATCGACCCGCATCCAGGCCCGCGCCATCTACAACGCGTTGAAGCAATCGGGGGTCTCGTACGTTAAAAGCTCATTCACCCTGGGCAATCACCAGTCAGTAAGCGAGCGCGTGCGTACCCCGCATGAGAGCATCGCCGAAAGCTCCGCCAATTGCATTGACGGCTCTGTCCTGTTCGCCTCTGCCTTCGAAAACCTAGGCATGGAACCGGTCATCGTGCTGGTCCCCGGACACGCTTATGTGGGAATTAAAGTGGCGGAAAAGCTGGAGAGATATCTCTACATTGACACTTCCATGGTCGGACGCGTGCCCTTTGAAAGCGCGGTGCAGATCGCCGAAAAGGGCCTGGCCCGGCTCACTCCCGCTCAGATTACCCGCATATCCATTTCGCAGGCCAGGCAGGCCGGCATTTATCCCATGCCGCTTACGAAATGACTCCGCCAAATTCCACCAAACCAGCCAGCAACTCTGGCGCTTGAAACCACATCCATTGCAAATGTCATGCCATTCTTAAGAAGGGCGAGGTTACTTTCAGTCCTTCCCACATTGGGCTTGACAACCGGTTCGATAGAGCTAAAATTTGCGCAGCCGGTCAGATTACCGGGTTATGAGCACCATCCAGCATTCACAATCCTCGATTCCCACTCCCCAGAGAAACAGTATGGACAACGTCTGCAATCACCCGCGTGTGCGCATTGTTGCGCGCGATGAAGACGCGGAATTTGTAGAGTGCCAGGAATGCGGCGAGATCTTCGAGGCCAGCGAATTTAAAGACATGGCCATCGAAGAGAACACCCGCGTTGCCGAACTCTAGCCCCCTTTGCCAATTCGTCCCCTGTTCCCCCAGACCAGACCCCAACAGGATGGGTGTGTTCCGGGAGCGGAATAAGCCGTCCCGAGATGGGCTTATCTGCCCAAGGCAAGGGACGCTTCCGCGGAGAACTGCGGATCGGCGAATTCACCCGCTATGAACTTGGGGAAGGCGGCGGCGGCGATCATCGCGGCATTGTCCGTAGACAGCCTGCGCGAAGGGAAATAGACCTGCAATCCCATGTGCGCGGCCCTTTCGGTGAACCTCTCGCGCAGACGGCCATTGGCCGCGACCCCTCCGGTAACCAGCAGGCTTTCCGCCCCGCATTCCCCGGCTGCGGCCAGAGTCTTGCCCACCAGATCGTCCACCACCGAGCGCTGGAATGAGGCGATCAGATCGAGCGTCCGCGGGTCGCAATGGACCAGATAATCCTGCATGGTGGGTTTGGCGATCTGCGCCAGCGCGCGCCGGCGATCATCAATGGAAGATTGCATTTCGTGGACCTGGACATAGCGCAGCACCGCGGTTTTAATGCCGCTGAACGAGAAATCAAATCGAGGCGGATGTTGCTCCCCGGCCGGGGCCTCGCCGCGGCTCCGCGGGTTCTTGCGCGAGTTCTCATCCCGGATAATTCCCTTTTCACGCAATTTGATCTGTGCGGGAGCGAACCTGATACTGCTGGCGTTCCCGTGCTGCCCCAGATGCTCAATGATGGGGCCGCCAGGATAGCCCAATCCCAGCAGCTTGGCCACCTTATCGAAGGCCTCGCCGGCGGCATCGTCAAGCTTGTGCCCCACGGGCGTGTAGCGCCAGGTGGCGGAGGCCCCCGATGGAGCATTCACCAGATAGAGATGGGTGTGCCCGCCGGAAACCACCAGCGCCAGCGCCGGAAAGCGCGCCTCCGCGCCGGACTGCCTGCCCTCCAGCAGCACCGCGTGGATATGTCCTTCGAGATGATTGACCGCAATCACCGGCTTCTCCAGCGCGAAGGCCAGCGCCTTTGCATAAGTAATGCCCACCAGCAACGCCCCTGCCAACCCTGGCCCCTGGGTGACCGCGATGGCATCCATCGTGTCGAAGCGTTGACCCGCTTGCGCCAATGCCTCCCGCACTACCGGAACAATGGCGCGCAGGTGCTCGCGTGACGCCAGCTCCGGGACCACCCCGCCATACTCGGCATGAGTGGCGATTTGCGAATAGACGACATTCGACAGCAGCTCTTCCCCGGAGCGCACCACCGCCGCGGAAGTTTCGTCGCATGAACTTTCAATGCCTAAAATCAGGGCCATTCGTTTCTATAATAGAAGCAGAGTGGAGGTCAGGCGAATTCGCCATGGCGCAAACGGCAAAAGAGGCGGCTATCGAGGTGCTCGTCAGGCTGCGGGAGCATGGCTACTCCGCCTATTTGGTGGGCGGCTGCGTGCGCGACCTGCTGCTGGGCGTGGACCCTGCGGATTACGATGTCGCCACCGACACCACTCCGGACGAGGTGCTGCAACGGTTTCCCGATAGCATCGGGGTGGGAGCGCAGTTCGGGGTGGTGCTGGTCCTGGTCCGCGGAGATGACGGCGCGCCTCCGTTCAAGGTCGAGGTCGCAACCTACCGCAGCGATATTGGCTACAGCGACGGCCGCCATCCTGACCGGGTGCAATTTGCAAAACGGCCCGAAGAGGATGTCCAGCGCCGCGACTTTACCGTCAATGGGCTGCTGCTCGATCCTCTCACCGGTGAAGTGCTGGACTATGTGGGCGGACGCGCCGATCTGAAAGCTGGCATCATCCGGACCATCGGCGATCCCGGGCTGCGCTTCGCGGAAGATAAACTTCGCATGCTGCGCGCGGTGCGCTTCGCAGCCCGCCTGGGATATGAGATCGAGCCCCGTACATTTGCCGCCATCCAGCGGCTTGCGGCGCAGGTCAATCAGGTAAGCCGCGAGCGCCTTCGCGACGAACTCGACAAGATGCTGACCGAAGGCCACGCGCGCCGCGCCTTCGAACTGCTGGACAGCACTGGCCTGCTGCCCCAGCTCCTGCCCGAGGTGGCGGCCATGAAAGGCGTGGAGCCGCCGCCGCAATATCATCCTGAAGGCGATGTGTGGACGCACACCCTTATGCTGCTCGAAGGATTGGAAAAGGGCTGCTCGCGCGCGCTTGCCTGGGGAGTGCTGCTGCACGATGTGGGAAAGAGGAGATCTGCCGGCGATTCAGGTTCCCTAATGAAACCACGGCGCAGGTATCGCTGCTGGTCGCCAATCACATGCGCTTCGGCGATGTGAAGAAGATGAAGGAGTCCACCTTGAAGCGCTTCATGCGCTTGCCGCATTTCGAGCAGCACCTTGAGCTGCACCGCCTGGACTGTGGCGCCAGCCATCGCGACCTGTCGCTCTACGAATTCACCAAAAACAAATATACGAGCACCCCGCGGGAGCAGATCCGTCCCGCTCCGCTGCTCACCGGCAATGACTTGATTGCCGCCGGATGGCAGCCCGGCCCCCATTTTCGCGCCGCTCTGGAAGCCGTGGAAGATGCTCAACTCGAAGGCACAATTGCCTCCAGGGACGAAGCCATGTCCTTTGTTATGACCAACTTTTCAAATTCCGGAAAAGCTGAATAGCAACTCCGCAACTCGCAAAATCGTGAAGGTATTTTCGATTTTGAGAGACCATGTGCCCCGAAAAGCATCAAATTTAATAACCAAGTAACACACCATTGAAATAATAAAAGGGCCGGTCAACCTGGAAGGACCGGCTGGAAGGATAGTTCTATGTTAAAACGAATCCGCAAATGGCTGATGGCCTGGGAGCACATCCTCATTGGAGAAATGCTCGCAGTCACCATTCCAGTCACAGAATACAGACGTTAGAAGCTGTATCTGCAAGACATGCAGATCTCGGAAACCCGCAGGAGCTTTGCAGCCTGCGGGTTTTTTATTGCTCGAATGTAATGCTGTGGGTACCCATGCAGCGGGTGCCCCACTCTTCGCGACACTGCTGTTGTGGAGCGAAGGGTGGGTTTAGAAGGGTGACTATAATGATGTCCTCTCACGTGCCTAAAGGTTTACAGCGATATTACGGAGGCGGTGAATTCCATTTCATCACCTGTAGTTGCCATGGCCGCCAGCCTCTCTTGAGATCGGCAGACCGGCGCGATCTCTTTCTCGATATTCTTGAGCAGACACGAAAGAAATATCACTTCATCGTCGCCGGATACGTGGTCATGCCGGAGCACTTTCATCTGCTGATCAGTGACCGGAACAGGACACCCCCTCGACTGCCATGCAGGTTTTAAAACAGCGGGTCGCGAAGCAGTTGCTGCGCGAGCAACACGATAAACAGCCTGGGAAGGATGTTGTCCTCAAGTTCTGGCAGCCGCGGTTTTATGACTTTAATGTGTACAGCCGAAGCAAGCACACGGAAAAGTTGAATTACATGCACCAGAATCCGGTAAAGCGCGGACTGGTAAGTCAACCGGAGGAATGGAAGTGGAGCAGTTATCGATTTTATGCGGAAGGCCAGGTTGGGACCGTGAAGCTGAATTTATAGAATACCCACCCTTCTATACCCACCCTTCGCTCCACAACAGCACGTCGCGAAGAGTGGGGCACCCACGGCTTGGGTAGAGCCCGACAGTTTGAGTTTTAGAGTAAGAGAAACGGTAATGAAAAAGAAGTGGAGGCGCGGGTCGGAATCGAACCGACGCATAAAGGTTTTGCAGACCTCTCCC
>CAYTQA010000196.1:0-6168 GCA_964439495.1 uncultured Terriglobales bacterium
CAAAACAAAATAGGAATCCCGGCAGCCAGCTTTGCGACAAATTCTGGAATAAATCTGATGAACGCGGGCGACCTGCAGGGCGCTCGCGCCCAGTTTGAAATCGCGGTCAAAGCGTATCCTGCCTACGCTCCCGCTCATCAGCAATTGGCGCTGGTTTTACAGCGCAGCGGAGACTCCAAACGGGCGGCGGAAGAGTCCAAGCTGGCCCTCGACTTGGCGGCCAAATCCAAGCCGCAATAGCCATATATTTTTTCATACTACTCACATTTTAAAATTCATTTTTCCATAGTATGAGCTTGCGTTTATTCCTTGCATTAAAACTCTCGATTTTTCCTTGACTTCCCCTATAACCCTGCACTAGAGTTGCCGCCGGAGTAACTTTGCAAGTAGTTGAACTATTTGGATTGAGCCAAATGTGATTTAGCTCGCTCTGTCACTTACAAAAACCAAAACAAACAGATGACAATAGCTGGATAAAAATCCAGGATGAGGTGGGGGATGAGGAGCTCATTAAAGATTTTACTCGCGTTTCTTGTATGCGCCGGGATGCTGGCGGTCCCAACGCTAAGCTTCGGACAGGCAGTATACGGTTCGATTTCAGGCACAGTCACCGATACGCAGGGAGCTGTCGTGCCGAATGCGAAGATCACCGTAACCGATGTGCGCAAGGGCACATCCGACACAGCGACCAGCAACGACTCCGGCAATTACACAGTGGGCCACCTGATACCGGACGTTTACAACGTCAAGGTAGAGGCCCCCAATTTTCAGTCGCTTACGAATAACAATGTGCAGGTATCGGCGGACACAATTGTTCGCGTGGATGCGCAGTTGCAGGTCGGCAACGTGACCCAGGCGGTGGAAGTGACCTCGGAAGCTCCGCAGCTCCAGACCGAACGGGCGGATGTCGCCACTGTGTTCAACGAGCGCTCGGTCGAGCAGCTACCGGTATTCAATCGTAATTTCACCAACTTTCTGTTGCTCAGTCCGGGCACCACGAAGATGACGTGGTCTCATGCCAGCTCCGAGAATCCGCAGGGCAGCCAGCAAATCTTTGTAAACGGGCAGCAGTTTGCCGGTACCGCCTACGAGTTGGATGGCACCGATAACCAGGACCCGATCCTGGGGATTATCGTCATCAATCCAAATCTGGATTCCCTGCAGGAGACCAAGATCACCACTCAGAACTACGATGCCGAGTTCGGCAAAGCCATCGCCGGTGTGGTGACCACGCAGACAAAGTCTGGCAGCAATGACTTCCATGGCAGCGCTTTCGAATTCCGCCGCAGCGATAAATTCCAGGCGCGCGATCCGTTTACCAATTTCGCTCCCGATCCGATCACGAAGCGCTTCCTCCCTCCAACCCTTTGGAACCAGTTTGGCGGTTCCGTGGGCGGCAGGATCATCAAAGACAAGCTGTTCTTCTTCGCGGACTATCAAGGCACTCGCCAGAAGACCGGCAACTCGTTCCTGGAAACCGTTCCCACTAATCTGGTGCGCAGCACTTGCCTGGCGGGATTGCCCTGCAATCTCAGCGAATATCTGAATGGCGGGCAGAACCAGGTCTACATCCCGGGCGCTGGAGGCACACGGATCGCCGCTCCCGGAAATATTATTCCTGCCGCCTCAATCTCTCCCCAGGCGGTTGCGCTGCTGAAGCAACTTCCGGCGCCGTCAACCGGAGGGATCATTAACAATTACGTGGCCAACGGTTTTGGCGTCTTCAACGATGACGGCTACGATGTGCGCATCGATAACACAACCACTCAGAACCTGCATATCTTTGGCCGCTACAGCCTGCAAAAATTCAATCTTTCTGGCAAAGGCGCTTTCGGGACAGCGGGGGGACAGGGTTTTGGCCCCGGCGGCTTCGCCGGCCAATCCAAAACGCAGAACCAGAGCCTGGCTTCCGGATTTGACTATGCCCTGAACTCAAGCCTGGTCACCGATTTCCGTTTCGGGTTCTTCCGTTATCACGTAAATGTCGTGCCCAACGATAATGGGACGCAACCCATGACGGCTGCTGGTATCCCCGGCCTCAATACCGGAAACAGCTTTACCACAGGCTTCTCCCAAATCAGCTTTGCCGGAAACGGCTCGGGCGACATTCAGCGTGCCGCCGGTGTCAGCGAGTTCGGCGAAGGCCTTGACGTGGGGCGCTGCAACTGCCCACTGCTGGAAAGTGAGAACCAGGTCCAATTTGTAAACAACTGGACCAAGATGGTGGGCAATCACTCCTTCAAATTCGGTGGCGATATTCGTTATGCCACCAATTTACGCGTGCCCAGCGACCGTCACCGGGTCGGTGAGCTTTCATTCGGACAAGGCTATACCTCAAATCCCGCTATAACCACTGCCCCTGGCGGTTCCGCTCTAGCCACCATGCTGCTCGGTGAAGTTACCAGCCTTGCCCGTTACGTCAGCACCTCAACCGATGCCGCCGAGCGCCAGAAGCGCTGGTTCTTCTATGGGCAAGATACCTTTCGCATGACTCCGAAACTCACCATCAATTACGGACTGCGCTGGGAGATCTATTTCCCCGAGACCGTGAACAAGGCGGGCAATGGAGCGCTGTTGAACCTCAATGATGGAGACCTCCATGTTGCGGGGATTGGCGGAGTTCCAATGAATATGGGCGTGGAGAACAGCTATAAGAACCTGGCGCCGCGGCTTGGCATCGCCTACCAGCTGACGCCTAAGACGGTTGTCCGCATGGGTTACGGCCGCAGCTTCGATATCGGCGTCTTCGGCTCAGTCTTCGGCCATACCGTTACCCAGAACTTGCCGGTGCTTTCCAGCCAAAACCTTACTCCGGCCTCCAGCACTGCCGGGGTCTTTACTCTTGCGCAGGGTCCATCTGCGCCGGTATTTGTCCAGGTACCATCGAATGGGCTGCTGCCGTTGCCGAACCAGATCAATGCCCGCGCGCGCCCCTTCCACGTTCGTATTCCCACGCTGGACGCGTACAACCTGACCATCCAACACCAGTTGAGCCAGACCGTCAGTGTGGATATTGCGTATGTCGGCAATAAAGGTACCCACGTCTTCGCGGGCAACAATCCGGACATCGATGCGAATGAGCCAACGGTAATTGGTTTTAAGGAAGGTGTCTCACGGAACGATCGCCGACCATATTTTGCACGCTACGGCTGGACACAGGGCATTGCCTACTTCGGCAATCTCTCGAGCAGCAATTACAATGCGCTTCAGACCAGTATCGAAAAACGCTTTTCACATGGTCTGCAATTGCAGGCGCACTACACCTGGTCAAAAGCTCTGAATTACGATCAGGATTACTTTGTCCATCAACCGCACTATGGTCTGGTGGATTTCAACCGCAAGCATGTTTTTCTGGTGAATTCCGTCTATGAGCTGCCCATTGGACATGGCAAATCATATGGCGCCAACGTTCCTAAGTGGCTCGATTATGTGGTGGGCGGCTTCCAGCTCAGCGGAACGTTAACATGGATGAGCGGCTTGCCATTCAGCGTCAACTATGGTGAGTGCAGCGCGGATATCGATGTAGGCCCATGCTGGGCGGCCAAAACTGGAAGCACGAACCTGAGCGTCAGTGGATTGAAAACACCGGCCGGGGGCAGTCCATATGTGCAATACTTTAACCCGACCTCCACGTTCACAAACAATGGTTCCTCTGGAAATGGGTTTACCCGCCCGGCTCCGGAGACGTTTGGAAGCCGGAACTCACTCTATGGCCCGCGTTACGCAAACACGGACCTTTCGATTGCCAAGCGGTTCTCTTTCACGGAACGGGCCAGCGCCCAGTTCCGGATGGAAGTCTTCAATCTCTTTAACCATCCGCAGCTTGGGAACCCCAGCTCCTGCATCGATTGCAAAGGACAAGGTCAGATCACTGACATCATGGGAGGCGGTGTCGCGCAGATGCGTAACATTCAATTTGGCCTGAGAATCGAGTTCTAGATCTCTGGCCACCTTATTGAAAGGGGAGCAGAATTCCGCTCCCCTTTTCTTTTTGCTCCTTAAAAGATAAGCTTGGCGAAATGATGCTTCGGTGTCGCATTTTTTTTCTGCTGGTGTTTTCGTCAGCTCTTCCGCTTCTGGCGCAGTCGCCATCCACAGCTCCTTCGCCGGCCGCCCAGGCCCGGATTTCCGCGACGCCTTCCCAGCATTCCAGCCCTGAGATCGGCGAAGCGCATCGCCTGATCGAGCAGGGAAGATTCAGTGAGGCCATCCAGAAACTTCAAGAGTTGAGGAAGATCAATCCGGAAATGAAAGGCGTCTCCCATGAACTGGGACTCGCGTATTACCGGCAGAGTGACTTTGTGCAGGCGCAATCGGAATTTGCCAGAACAATCGAAGAGGATCCGAACGACCGCGAGGCGGTGCAACTGCGAGGGATTTCATTGTTTCAGGTAGGCCGCGCGGCGGAGGCGATTCCGCTGTTGAAGCAGGTCGAGTCATGGGCCCCGGAGACCAGCGTCGAATCCTCCTATGTGCTTGCGCTCTCCTACATTCAAACCCACGATTATGAAAACGCCCGCATAGAGGCGGCGCGGATGTATGGCGTGCCTCCCGATTCCGCCGCCAGTCATCTGTTGATTGCCCGCATGCTCTTGCGCCAGGGCATCGATCCAATTGCCGAGGCCAACGCGCAAAAGGCGATCGAGCTCGATCCCAGGCTGCCTCTCGCGCACTTTCTGCTGGGCGAGTATTACCTATATAAATCGGAGGTCCCGAAGAGTATCCAGGAGCTGGAGCAGGAGCTCAAGCTGAACCCCGGTTACGCCGTCACCTATGATCGCCTGGCCGACGCCTATATTCGCAGCGGCCGCTACGACGACGCGGAAAAGCTGCTCCAGCGCTCCTTCCTGCTGGATGCCAGCTCCACCGGCGCTTACATTTTAATGGGCAAGGTACAAATAAAGAAGCAGGACTACCAGCTTGCAACTTTATATCTGCGCAAGGCGGTGAAGATGGACCCCAACAACTTCATATCGCATCATCTGCTGGGAGAGGCTTACCGCGGGATGGGGAAGAGTGAGGATGCGGAGCGCGAGCTGAAGGCCGCGGAGCAATTGCAGTCCGCGGAGCATCCGCAACTGGAAAATGTGCGTTGACCTTCGCGGCAAAGGCGCATTCCAGTAAAAATCAGCGTCCTGCCAGACCCCGCAGCAGCTCCAGTGTGACTCCATTGGTCCAGCCAAAGCCGACAACATTGCTCTTATATCCCACGGTGACGTTGGCGTCGGTAGAGCGGGTGATGACATTATATTTTTCCCGGATTGTACCCTCGCGCTGAAAGTTCTCGAGCACGGTGGAGACGAACTCGCGAGAGATGCGGTCGGCGGCATCATTGAATCCATACCTTCGCAGCCCCTCGACCGCGAGCAGCTGGATGGGGGCCCATCCGTAAGGAAGGTCCCACTGCACGCCGGTAATGCGATCGCTCATCGCTACTCCGCCTGCTTTTTCAAAAATCCCGAGGTTTCGCGCCACGACCCGCGCCTGCGCCGGGGTCGCGAGTCCGGCCCACAGCGGGTAAAACGTGGTCACATAATCGTAGGACGACTGTTGTTTCTTCAGGAAGTCATAATCGAAAAACATCCCGGAACTCTGGCTCCATAGATATTTATTGATTGCGTCCTTTCGAAGCTGGGCGCGTTCGTGCCACTTGCGCGCATCTTCTTCCTTGCCCAATGTGGACGCCATCTGTTCCATATCGGTTTCGACTTTGTACAGCAGACTGTTCAGGCATACGGGCGCAAAGTGATGGGTCGAGCCGCTGAAGGGGCCAAAGCGGAAAGAAGGATCGAAGCCGGACTCGCGCATGCCTCGGTCGCCCTTGTAATAGTCCGCCGACAGATAAACTTTTTCCTGAGCGGCGCAAACCTGCGATGCCGTGGCTGAAAGCCGCGTCTCTCCGCAGACCTGAAAGGTAAACGCCGGGCCCATCGTAGCAGCCGCGGCGGAGGTCGCGTTCGGGGCCGCAGCCACGTATGTATCGTTCTGCGCCGGATGAGCGAGAACGTAGCTCGTGACCTGCGCATAATAATGCGGGTCATCCCCCATCTCGGGGATCGGACCTTCGCCGAAATCGAAATATCTTGCCAGGCCGGTGTCTCCAGCGAGATGAGGTCCATGTGTCCACAAATCATAATCGCGCTGCGCGTAGCCATACGCCCGCTGCAG
>CAYTQA010000197.1:0-1424 GCA_964439495.1 uncultured Terriglobales bacterium
CCCTTGCCATTGCTGTACTTCATCGCCGGCAGGCCGTACTCCACATCCAGCAGAATCGCGGAAGAATATCGCGTGAGGCCCTCGGTCACCAGCTTCTTGAATTCCGTCAACATCGCCTGCGGAGGATCGCTCATGCCCGACTCCTTCGCAAGCATCTTCTTCAGCAGCCCTCGCTGGTCCATCGCCGCGGCGGCAATCACTCCACGATCATTCGAGACCGCCTTCAATCCGGCGATCTTTCCTTCGGTCAGCTTCCTTGACATCAGTCTCCTCTTAATTAGTCTTTCCTTTTGTTCCTTGAAATTTCAGCTGGCAGTCCAACCGTGCGGGCACGAGGCGCTGGCCGCATTCCGTGCCGGCTTTCCGTCCAAGCGGGTGGGGCACATTCCTGCAGACCACTTGATCATGTGATCCTGAGCCTCCCGGTAGGAAGCGGGGATTGTTCGCCGCTTCCCGTTTGCTGCGATGCTACTCTCCCTCTCAAAACATAAGCTTCAATCCAAATTGGATCACGCGCGGCGAACCCGCGCCCGTAATCTGTCCAAATGTTCCGGAAGATACGTTCGAATTCGGATTGTCGAAGTTTACGTGGTTGAGGGTGTTGAATGCCTCGGCACGGAACTGCGCATGAATCCGCCTCTCCTGGAACAGGTCCTTGAAAATCGAGGAATCTACATCTGCGTATCCGGGCCCAAACAGGCTGTTCCGGCCTACGTTGCCGAAGGTGCCGGGCGCCGCCGCCCGGAAGGCCGCGGTGTTGAAATATTCTTTAATTTCGTCCACCCCGGCTGGTCGAGCAGGATTGCCTATTTGATCGGCATAGTCATTGCCAATCCCCGACAGAGAACGATCGGTGCCGCTCACGATGGTGAAAGGACGGCCCGAATCGATGCTGACAATCGCATTCACTTGCCAGCCATTGATAAAAGCTCCGAGGACTTTCCCAACAGTGGCGCGAGGGAACAAGTAGTTGATGGACGCGTTGTACCGGATGGCCTGATCAAAATCCGCGGGTCCGCGGGCGCTCCTCAAATTGAAAGGGTTTGGCGGTCCGGACGAGCCTTCCGCCGCGCTCGAATTATTATCGATCACTCTCGACCACACCAGGTTCGTCAGCAATGTCAGCCCACGCGATACTCGCCGGGTTACATTCAGCTGCAACGAGTGGTAGATGCTGTACTCGTACGACTGCGCTATTTCCACCGCCCCCAATCCCGGATAGAGCCGCCGGGAGTTCTCATTGCCGACCGTCGCGCCCGGCTGAAGCAGCGCGGGATTAAATTGCCGCGATGCCATAATGTGCTCGCCTCTATTTCCGACGTAGGCCAGCGAGACGCCCAGGTCCTTGCCGATCTGCCGTTCGACCGTGAGATTCCAGTTCTGCGTGTAGGCAACTTTGGAGTTGGGATCGAGGACGCCCCCGG
>CAYTQA010000197.1:1434-6103 GCA_964439495.1 uncultured Terriglobales bacterium
AGGAATTTATAGCTTGAGAATTGCGCCGGAGCCACATGGGCGCGGGGAAATGGATCTCCACCCGCGTATCCCGCATAGATATTGTCCCACGCCGGAGGATTCGGGATATTCAAATACAAATCCACCGGTTGCGTGGCATCGGTCCTTTGGTAGAGCAGGCCTTCGGGGAAAGCATAAAAAATTCCATATGCCGCGCGCACCACAGTCCGGCCGCTACCATTCACATCCCAATTGATCCCGACGCGCGGAGCGAAGTCCTTCCAGTTCTTCTTGAAGACGGAGGGCTGAAGGCCGGTATCGCCCTGAAAGAGCAAGCCTCGCGGTGCATTCGGCGCAACAGTCGATTGGGCCCCGGGCACGAACCCCACCAGCGTGCCATTCAAATCGATCGGGGGGAGCCATGGATCCCAGCGTAACCCGGTATTGATTGTTAACTGCTTATTCGCCTTCCAATCATCTTGTATATAAAGCGAGGGCCGGTATTCGCGAAGGTAGAACTTACGCCCATTATCCTGAAAAAACTGCGAGTCGAGGCCGAGATAAAAGTCCGCCAGCGCAGAACCGCTCTTCACGGTCCCAGCGGGGAGCGTTGCGCCCGGCGGCGCAGCAGTCCGCTGCCCATTGAAGGTGTTGTCGCCCGGCGTGTAGGAGTAATCCGTCGCGTCGATTCTGGTCCGCTCAACACCGCCACCAAAGCTGATCGTGTGTGCATTCAGCACCTTGACCGCCGAGGCCTTGTATTCGAAGGATGTTGAGTCCTGCCTCAGGGCCCCGCCGGAAAAGATATTCACAAAGCCCGCAATATTGGCGCGGATACCGGGAAAAATCGGCACATTAGTCCCAAGCGGCACCTGCTGTCCCAGATCTTGTAGAGATTTCATTCCGGGGGCCTCCGGTATCTGAGTACGCGCAAAGCGGCCCGCGGAAGCAAAGAACGTGGCGGTCAGCGTCGGACTGAAAATGTGCGTATCATTCAGCGCAAGCGATTGGTTACGAAATAAATTTTCCGCAAAAAAGCCCAGCGGAGCCGTGAAAGGCCGCTGAAAATTATGTTCGTTGTAGAAATAGCGCCCGCTCAGGTGATTGCTGGCGCTCACTAAATGATCGATCTTGATCAAGTACTGAGTGCTGTCAATGTTCTGGTTCGCGACCGAGTTGTATATTCCCGTAGTCTGATCGGCAGGCAGATTTGCCAGGTAGGTATTGGCCAGCGCTCCCGACAGAGGATCGATGGGCGTCGGAATCTTGTTCCCCGGATAGGGAGCGCCCGTATATGGATTGAAGATAGCTATGCCTTTCGCCAGAAGCCCGGAAAAATCTCCACGCAACTGCGCGGCTGTCGGCAGCACCATGGAGATCGGATTCGGCGACGATCGCCGCTGCAGGTCTTCCGCGGAAAAGAAGAAGAAAGTACGGTCCTTAATGATGGGGCCGCCGACCGTTCCGCCAAATTGGTTCAGCTTGAATGGCGGCGTCGTCTTCTGGAAATAGTTGCGCGCGTCCAGCACAGTGTTTCGCAGAAATTCGTAGGCTGAACCATGAATCTGATTCGTTCCAGACCGCGTAGAGAGCTGTACCAGGGCTCCGGCGCCTCCGTTTTCCGCGCTGTAATTGGACGATTTAATTGTGAACTCCTGCAGAGCATCCGGACTGGGCAATATCGGGACAGAATCGAAAAAGCGGTCGTTATAAAGAGCACCGTCCAGCAGGTACATATTCTCGGTGGCGCGCAATCCGTCAACGCTAAGGCCGGTGTTATCCTGCTGGCCGCTCTCGGTTCCCACATTGGTCAGTACCGTACCCGGGGTAAGCGCCGTCAGTTGCAGCGGGTTTCTCCCATTCAGCGGAAGGTCCTGCATCTGCTTCTGATCAACAGAGGTCTCGACGCTGGTGGAAGCAGTCTGGATCAACGGAGTCGCCCCGGTAACGATCACCGTTTCCGTATTCGATCCCACCTGGAGGAATATCTGGAGATCGAGAGTCTGCCCCGTCAGCAACACCGTCCCTTCGCGCTTCTCGGTGTTGAAGCCAGCTTTGCTTATTTGCAGCCCATAAGTACCGACAGGCAGATCCGGAAAGACAAAAATACCATCCTGATTGGTCATCTCGCTCCGGGTTAGGGCGGTTGCGGCATTGATGACCACCACCGATGCACCAGGGAGGGTCGCGCCCGCGGAATCTGTAACGGTGCCCCGGATACTGCCGGTTGATTGCGCCATCATCTGACCGGTCCCAAAGATCAGCAGGAATACGAAGCCGCCGATAAAGGGCCTATTCAATCTTGAAATCATATTTTTTTCCATTGACCGCGGATTTCAGTTCCTTCGTCCCATAGGTTCGTGCTGAACGCCTCACGCATTCCGGGAAATTTCTACGTCAGATCTGCCTCCGCAATTTCCTTATGTCCCCAGTAGGAGCGCAGCGCCATCTGCACGGGCAGCGACGCTTCCATGCCTGCCTTCAGCGATGCATTCGTGGCGCCGCCATGGACCACCGCGTCGAGAAAGTTCTTCGTATGCGCCTGTTCCAGGCTTTCTGTCGAATCCACGCGTTGCACCGCCCCGCCATGGGGCGTAAAGGTGTATCCATTGCGCGCCAGGTCAAGCGTCCCTTGGGTACCTTCAAAGAAGACCGAGGGAGTCTTGTCGTGGATCTGCATTACCGACGACTCGAAATTCATGTTCCAGTGTTCGTACTGAATAACCGCACTCACGGTGTCCGGATTCTCCCGTCCATCATGCAGCCGGTAAATCCCACCCAGCGCCGCCGCGCTCCGCGGGCTGGCATCATCCATCATCCACTGCGCGACATCCACCCAGTGCGTCAGAATGTCCGCAAGCAGGCCGTTCCCATATGCGGGAAAGTAGCGCCACGAGGTGTAGCGAATCGTCTCGTACGGCACATAGGGAGCGGGCCCCAGAAACCTCTTCCAGTCCAGCCCTGGCGGCTTGGGCTCCGGCTTGATGTTGCGCGCCTGCCACGGAAAGTTGTGCCAGACCGCGCGCGCAAACAGCACATCGCCTAATTTCCCACTCTCAAAAAGTTCCTGCTTCGCCCTTATGTAGTGCGCCCCGCTGCGTTGCTGCATGCCGCACTGCACGACCAGGTTTTGTTTCCGCGCCGCGTCCGTAAGCGCCTTGCGTTCACTCCAATGGTGCACGGTCGGCTTCTCCAGGTACACATGCTTGCCCGCTCCCAGCGCCGTCGTGGCCATGGTCACATGCAGGTGGTCCGGGACCGAGATCAGCACCGCATCGACCTCCTTGCGCGCCAGCAGGTCCTCGTAAGCGTCAAATGTTGCCGATCCGGGCAGATTCAGGCGCAGCGCCGAAGAAAAGCCCTCTCGTTGCACATCATAGATATCGCAGGTTGCCCGTATTTCGGTGCGAGGGTCTTCAAGAAACCCTGCGCTCACAATTCTCCCGCGCCGTCCAAGCCCGATCACTCCCAACCCCACGCGGTCGTTCGCGCCCAGCACGCGCGCGTACGAGCATGCGCTCATCGCAGCCATACTCGCCACTCCCCCATAGATGAAATTTCGTCGATTCATGCCGCGAATGCCCTCCTCATTGCATGAAATGCCGGTCCAATAAACTTCAGGCCGGCTTTCGTTCCGTCGTCGCGTTCTTCTTCGTTCAGCACCCATCCGTGCCATCCCACCCGTTTCAATACGGCGGCAACTTCGGCCAGCGGAAATGTCCCCTGCCCCAGCGGGACCTGCTTCCCATCCCGGTAATCGCGCAAGTGGAGTCCCACAATGCGCCCATGATGCTTCCGCAGGAATGCCGGCACATCCACTCCCGCCCGGTACGCATGCCCCGCATCCAGCAGGAATGAAACATACTCCGAATCGGTCGTGGCGTAGAGCGCCTCAAGCTCGATCGTCCCCTCGGTGTTCTGCTCGTTGTGATAGGCCAGCGGAATCCCCAGACCTTTGCTGTACCTTCCAGCCGCATTCAGCCCGGCCGCCTTCCGCCGCAGCTCTTCCGCATCCTTCGCTGGTAGAGAGCTGAAGATCAGGTGCTGCGCTCCCAAGGCCGCTCCTCCCGCAGCCACCTGCTCATACAACGAAGCGGGCGCAATCTTCGTCCTCGGATCGTAGCGGTCCGGCGGAAGAAAAATGTGTATCCCGAAAAATCGGAGCCCCGTATTCGCAATGCGCCGCCGTGCCTCCACTGCATGAGAAAACTGCGGCATCACGTTGGCAAATCCTGTTTCAAACCCCTCATACCCCACCTGATGTATCTGCTCGAGCACCGCCAGGAAAGAGTTGAAGTCTTTAGGATCGATGCGCCATGCGTTGGTCTGCGCGCCCAAGTGAATGCCGAGGCGTCCTGCCACTTTCTCTCCCCATCCTGTTGCCGCGCCGCTCACGCAAACCGCCGCCAATGCCTGTAAAACCTTCCGTCGGGTCAAAATTGCGTGCACGTATTGTTGTCCTTTGTTCAGCTGCGTCTGGGGTATCCATTCAACAAGGGAGAGAATTATTACGCAGGCATAGAGGATCGTCAATCTATTTTTATTGATTGAAATAGATTGCCTTTGCGGCCCCTTAAAAATTCACGCAATCCGTTGCGCTTCGAAAAGATGCTGAACGGTGCTCACGTAATAATCTTTCGTCATCCTGTCTATAACAACAACGGCGGTGTCAAGGGCAGACGTATGCGCC
>CAYTQA010000198.1:0-6090 GCA_964439495.1 uncultured Terriglobales bacterium
AGCGCGTTCCCAATGCCAAGCTGGTCATCGCCGGCTCCAACCATCCCATGACGCCGGGATATGTGGAGTCGGTGCGGGACCGCTGGCGCGACAATTCGCGGATGGAGTTTCACGGGTACATTCCAGAAGAGAAGATCGCCGATCTGTTCAGCAATTCCAGCGTACTTGTTCTTCCCTACACATCCGCCGGCGGGCCCAGCGGAGTAGCGCATCAGGCCTGCGAATTTGCCGTGCCGATCGTCGCCTCCGATTTGCCGGATTTTAGAGACATGGGAGAGACCGAGCAGATCGCCATCGACTTCTTCCAGAACGGCGACCCAGACAGTCTGGCCGACACTCTTGAGCGTCTGCTGCTCGATCCGGCACGCCTGGTCGAAATGGCCGAACAGAACTTCTCGGTTGCGTTGCGCATGAACATGCAGGAAGTCGTATCGCAATATGTATATTCCTTCTCCCGCGCGCTTGCATTAAGGAAACGCAACCTGCGTCAGAAGAAAGTTTTGGCTGGAAGTTATCAAGAAACGACAGTCGCGCCTCTGAAAGCGCGTCTTGGATTCTAAGGACATGATTGCCATGCGCTCACTGAGCATTGTTATACCCGCCTTTAATGAGGAGTCTCGCCTGGGCCCAACCCTTACCGCGGTCGTGGAGTACATGGGCCGGCAGGACCTTACCCCGGAAATCATCGTGGTGGACGATGGTTCGTCCGACCGCACCGCCGAACTGGTCGAGAAGTTTGCTGCTGAGCACCCCATGGTGCGGCTGCTCCGGAATGGGAAAAACCGGGGCAAAGGATATAGCGTCCGTCACGGCATGCAGGAGGCGAAAGGCGACGTCGTGCTTATGTGTGACGCCGATCTTTCGGTGCCGATCGAACAGTGTGATGAGCTGATTGCCGCCCTGGCCGCCGGTTACGATATCGCCATCGGGTCACGCGCGTTGAACGAGGAAATGATGCGGGAAAAGCCGCCCTTCTATCGCCGCATATGCAGCTCGACTTATCGAGTAATGGTGCGTACGCTCCTCGGGCTGCAATTCAAAGACACGCAATGTGGCTTCAAGGCGTTCACCCGCGAAGCCGCCAAGCGGGTGTTCGCGATGCAGAGGATTGAAGATTGGGGATTCGATCCGGAAATCCTGCTTATCGCTACCCTGCTCGACTATCGCGTCAAGGAAATTCCCGTAGAGGCGTTCCACCGGGAGGGAAGCAAAATCAATCCCGTATTGGATTCGATCAAAATGTTCATGGAGCTTTTGACGATTCGCCGTCACGTTTTTGCCGAATTTGCCAATCTTCGGCTCGCTCATGCGCCCAGCGTCGTCCCCATCGCGCAGGACGCGACCGCCAGCAATCAGGCCGAAGCGGCATAATTCGAGCTGCTATTCATGGCCACTTGAGCCAGGGACCTCCATGAGGGACCTGGTTTTTTTATTCTTCCAGATGTCCGAACTGCCCGCTTCTGAAGTCCTCAATGGACTGGATGATCTCTTCCTGCGTATTCATCACAAAAGGCCCATAGCGCGCTACGGGCTCATGCAGCGGCGCTCCGGCAATCAGCAGAAATTCAGCTGGCTGCATGGCGCTCAAAGCGATCGCATCCCCATCATTGTGCAGAATGGCCAGTTGGCCCATGCCCACAGGCTGCGTCGTATCTTCAGGCTGGATCTCTCCGTCGATCACGTAAAGAAAAGCATTATGGTCCCGAGGTATGGGTTGTTCGACGCGAGCGCCCGCCTTGAGCCTGAAATGCAGATACAGGATGGGTACGCGGGTCTGTATGTGTGCCTGTTTTCCGAAAGCCTCTCCGGCGATGATTGTCACCTCGCCCTTTCCCTCCGGCAACCAAGCCACAGGAAGGGAGCCGGCGCTCAGCTCCTGATAATTGGGCGGGACCATCTTGTCAGCTTTGGGCAGGTTCACCCACAGTTGAAACATATGCATCCGGCCGCCCTGCCTGCGCAACTCATCGGATGGCATCTCCGAATGCAGCACGCCCGAGCCCGCCGTCATCCATTGCACCGAGCCTGGTCCCAGTCGCCCCTGATGGCCGCGTGAGTCTTTGTGCTCCAGCGCCCCTTCCAGCACGTAGCTCACGGTCTCAAATCCGCGATGCGGATGCGGAGGAAAGCCCTTGGCCTCTCCAGGCTTCAGTTCCAGCGGACCCAATTCATCGAGCAAAAGAAAAGGATCAAGTTTCGGCAATTCACGCGAAGGAAACGGACGCCTTACCGTAATCCCCTCGCCTTCGGAAACAGGCGTGCTGTTCACGATTCTGGCAATCGAGCGATATTGCGCCATAAGACCCTCCTGGCATCTAGATGACGCACGCGTCCATAAGATGCAAGCAACCTCCCGCCACCAATTCGACACATAGATTCTCGGCGCATGGAAGACGTAACAGGGCATGAGTTTTACTCATGCCGTAACCGTTGACTTTGAATTGGGCTTTTAGCCCTGGAAAACATTATTGCTGTAAGGATTTAAGAGCGGAGAAGGTCTGGCCGAAAAGCCTGAAGCTGCAATGATGGACGAGGCATTCCCGGGGTCCTTCGCTTGCGTCTGGCTCGCCAGCTCGCCTCGCGCGGCGCTCTGGATGACAAAATTTTAAGAGATTTCGAATTATTGGAACACCGAGAAGTGTGTTATGCGGGATCGATCGATAGATTTGCTGCAAGTCGACACAGCCGTGGGCGGCTGTGCCACACAAGAAGCTGTGCCACACAGAAAATAGTGATAACAAGTAAAAAGAGCGGCCATGTAAGACCGCTCCCTTACTCTCAACCTGCAAGCTGATTTATGCGGCTTTCAGGCGAGTTTCCCGATTGCGGGAGCCCTGCTCGTAATCGGTCATCCCGCCTACTACGGCCAGTCCCACGCCCATGTATTGGAACAATTTGGCCTCTTTTTCGTCCTTGAAGGCCATGATCTCCGGAAGCAAAGCAGCCAGCGCCGAGATCCCGGGATCGATGCGCCCGTGGGTCTCAAAGCTGATCTTCTTCCAGACCCCGCCAGGCATGTCGGTAAGAAAAGCCACCATGCCGATCACGTCCGCGCAGAGATAAGCCGCCAAAGCTGCACGCTTGTTCCTCTTCCAGAACAGCGACCCGACGGCAAAGAAGGTCCCAAATATCGCGTAGTCAATCACCGCGTGAGCTGCGGGACTGATTACCTTGGGAAGCGAGGGCGCGACTAGATTGGCCGCTTTCTGGGCGATAGGCATATATCCTCCTGATTTGGACTAGGCTGCGTTGAGCTTTTCTTCTGCGTGGCCTTCATTAAAGTTTGTCATGCCAACCACGGCGGTCTCCGCTCCGGCCTGCAGGCGATAGAACCATGCGGCGCTATCTCCACTGAAGCCGAGCAGCCTTGGCATGCTAAGTGTCGCGGCCGCCAAGCCTACGTCAATCTTCCCATGGGTCTCGAAGCTGATTACGTCTGTGACTCCACCGGGATAATCGGTCAGCAGGGAGTTGACCAGTACCGCGCCCCCGCAAATAAAAGAGCCAATCGCGGCCCGCTTATTGCTCTTCAACCAGAGCGCTCCCATGGTCAAAAAGGAGCCGGCCATTGCATAGTCAATGATGGCGTGCGTCTTAGGGCCTATTACCTTGGGCAGCTTGTCGCTGAGTTCGTTGATGCGGTTGGCGTAGGGGATCTTTTCGACCACTTCATCAATGTTGCTCGGAAGCCGGTCTTTAATTGCGCTCTTTGCGTCTTCCAGGCTGGGAATACGATCTTTGATTGCGTTTTTTGCTTCTTCAAAATTAGGCATAGCTTACCTCTCTCTCAAAAGGTAAAGATGCCCTGCTCAGCGGACAAGTTGGGCCTAAAGCAGAGTAAGAAAAGAAATTCGCGAGCAGCTGCCCAAAACTATCTGTGGATTCAGGCTTTTACAGTTTGCGAGCGGCGTGCGAGCGCCCGTTTGATGATCAAATCGAGCGCGCTCCTGGCCTGTTCGTACTCTGCCGGCGAGATGTGCCCCTGCAACCGGTCGCTTTCAAGCTGGAAGAGCTCTTCTTTGAGCGCCTCCACCAAACTCCCGCCATATAAAGGTGCGGACTGCCTGGCCGGAACGGAGCCATCCTTGCGCGCTGCGGCGGGGATTGACGCGGGAGCAGCGGCGGGACGTTGTTGCATGATATAAAATGCGCCGGCAGCCAGGGCCGCGGCGAGTCCGCCCAGCAGCCACCAGCGATATTTGTGCAGAGGATCGGGAGCATCAATCGGCGCTCCCAGGCCACCGCCAGGACGGTTATCCGGAGCGCCCGGATTGGCGGAGGCATTCTGGTCTTCGTTCTCCTGCGCTTCGCGTGGAATTTCCCCGGTGCCGGATACCGAATAGGCAAGCTTTTGTCCCGCAGCCACATTCCTGGCTACATAGATATTCATCCCCTTTTCATCATTGCTGGCCTGGAACTCCGTCCCACTGCTCTGGAATTCCATGCTCTTGGGCAGCAGGACGACCACGTCTTCCATTGCCACTTTGGGCTGCTGGGTAAAGGCGAAGCTGCCGGAGTAAGGCAAATGATACGCGACCTGAAACCTGGTTTCTCCGGGGCGGACCGGAAAAATAAATTTGTAGTTCCCTTTTTCACCGGTCGGAGTTGGCGGCGATGACACCGGCATTCCCCCCGGACCGGCAGCGGCGGAAGAGTCAATCACGGCGTTTTGCGGCAGCGTGATCTCAAAGGTGCGGTCGCTCATCCTGGTGCGGGGCGGCTTCGACTGGTTCTTGAGCACCCACATCTCGGTCACGTTCATCTGCCCGTTATCGGCCTGTACGCGGGTAACGTCGGCGAGGCCGGTGATTCCGGCCACCTCCCTGGCGGAATCGTAAACGTCAATATCCACGGAATCCGTTCCCGGGGGCGCCGGATGAAAATAGTTCACTCCTTCATGGTTCACGCGGACCAAGTGCGGAGCGTTCCCATCATTCGCCTTGAGTTCGAACGTGAATCGTCCACGGGCGTCGGTTTTCGTGCGCGCCTCTTCTTCCATGGTGGCAGCCAGCTTCACCAGGACCACGTCATCCCCTGCCGCGGGTTTATTGCGGGTCTTATTGGAAACTGTGCCTGTGATGCTTGCGGCAAAGCCGGATATGGACAACATCAGGACCACTGCAAGGAATGAAATGTGCTTCAAGAAAACTCCTAATTTGGGATTCGTGCCCGCAACGCTAAGAAAGCTTATAAGCGGCTGCGCCGCGCTCCAGGTGGTCGATTTCCGCGAGCACCAGCGCCGCTTCGTTTTCCAGGCTGGTCCGCAGATTGTCATAATCCTGTTGCGGATATTTACCGGCCCGGTATTCAAAGTTCAGGTCGCGCAGGTTCTCATAGATCACTTCCTTGCGCTCGTGCAGGAAGGCAAGCCTGCTTTTATCCAGCGATTGGAACGATTGCCGGCCTGGAGCAAACACATAGACCAGCAATCCGACAAAAAGCAGTACGCAAAGCAATTCGGGAATCATAGATCGGTTTCCTTGCGGGCCTTCTCGCGATAAGCCAGCAGCTCTTTCATCGGCAGCGATGAATGGGCCGCAGGCTGCGCTTGCGGAGGTCGCAGTCTCCAGTTCCGCACCACGAAAGCCACGATCAGGAACCCCGCGATGAAGACCACAAAGGGCGTGATCCAGGCGATACGTCCGAACCCGGCATAAAGCGGCGCGGCCAGAACGGTCAACCCATATTCCTGCACAAAGGACTGTTGAATCAGGCTGTCAGAATCGCCGCGGCTGAGTCCAGCAGTAAGCTCGTCGCGCATTTTGCCTGAGAGTGGGCAGCCCACGTGATTACATTCCAGAAGAATCTGATTGCAGCCGCACATGCAGATCATCCTGTGGCCAAGGTTGTTAAAGCGCGCCTGATCTCCGCTGGCCCCCAGCAGTAAGAGCACCGCGGCCACGCTCAGGAAAACCTGGATGGAGCGTTTGAGCTTCATCAATCGCCCGCCTCGACGCGCTCCGGCATGGGAATACTCATAACCGTGGGACGAATTCGGGCCGGCGCAAAACTCGCAGCCGGCGTGCTCGGAACCAGGGCAATGATGGTCCCAAAAAGAATGAAGAAGACGCCGATCCAGATCCACTTTAC
>CAYTQA010000199.1:0-6080 GCA_964439495.1 uncultured Terriglobales bacterium
ATGCACCCGCGCCACCAGCACCTCTTCGTAGTAAGAGCGATTGAAGATGCCGATCATGCCGCGCTCGGGCAGCGCCTTCGAGCAGCGCCAGAGGAAATCGTGGCGCTCCTCTTCATCGGTTGGAGCCTTGAAGCTGGTGACTGTGACGCCTTGCGGGTTCACCCCCGAAAAGATGTGGCTGATGGTCCCATCTTTTCCTCCAGCATCCATGGCCTGCAATACCACCAGCAGCGCGTGCTTGCCTTGGGCATAAAGCAGGTTTTGCAGTTGGACCAGTTTCTTACGCTGCGCCTTCAACTCTCCTAAGGCTTCTTTTTTGTCGTCGAACTCACCGGTATCATCAGGATCGTATTGCGACAATTCCACATCCGACTCTGGCTTCACCAGATAACGCTGCCACGGGTGCATTCTTTATGGTCCTTCCGTATTAATCCGTGCTCACAGCTCACGATCTCCGAATGAATGGACGTGAGTTCCTTTCCGGTACTACTCGGCGGCCGCGTAGACCAGCTTCAGCACCGAAGGGACTACCATATTCAGGAGCGCCGCCTGAGTAGGCTTGCGCGCGTTTTGCAGGAGCGCCTGCTGCTGACTTCTCCATCCGGCGGGAGCGTGCTTGCCGGAAGTTAGATAATCCAGCGCCTGCAGTCCCGCGCCGGCAACGCCCTCCATGTTTTGCGATATGGGAATAATCTCCTGCAACAGATTGGAATTCTGGAGAAGCGGTTGAATCTGCTTATTGTTGTCGCGCCAGGCAGTTAACCAATTGCGGGCGGTATCGATCTCCTGCGGTGAGGCCTGTTTCGCGATAATCCGGTCCACCAGCCTGGAGAAGTTTCGGGCCGTATCGCTTTCCGCAGGGACCGCATCCACCATGCGATTCAGCGGGGTGAAGCTGGTGTAGTCCACTCCCAATTGCTCTCGCGTATATTGTTTTACCGGCTCCAGAACATCGCTCAACACTTTTAAGCTTTGAATATCGTTTTGTCCGCTCATGCGCTGCAACATGAATGGATAGGACGACTCATTCTTCATCCCTCTCCAAGCCAGGTCCCGGCTGAGGATTGCGAGCCTGCGATACATGGAATCCACGTCGCGGACGTTTTGCGGCGACCATAGACGCTCGGCCACGGCGGCAGCGCGAGGCCAGATGCGCTGGTCCACGTTTTCAGTGGTGATGAATTCAGCCCACATGCATGCCTCGCCGCCAAGGATGCGCTGCTTCTCCTCCGCGGTTAGATTGGCCGCTCCGTCGTCCATGGGATCGACGAGATAATGCTGCGCCGCGGTCTGCATCAGGTCGAGGTAGTATCCGGAAGAGAGCAGCCCGCGATATCCCAGGCGCGCCGCATCGCCCAGCGACTTTTGTCCGCGCCAGGATTGGATCACGATATCTTTCGGGATGTCCGGGCGCAGCACCTCGTCCCAGCCTTCCATGATCTTTCCGTGCTTGTGCACGATGGCCTGCACTTTGGTGTTGAAATAGGCCTGAAGGTCGTCGTTCTTTTTTAAACCATGGGCGCGCATGAACTGCTGGATCTGAGGGTTCCGGTCCCACTGCTTGCCATTGACCTCATCGCCGCCCACATGGAAATACTGGTCGGGGAAGAGGGCCGTCATCTCTCCGATTAATTCATCGAGAAATTTATAGGTGGAATCGCGCGTGGGATCGATGGCTGGATCAAAGATGCCCCAGTGGCGCTCAATCTGATAAGGGCCTGGACCGCTGGCCAATTCAGGATAGGCGACGAACCAACTGGTGGTGTGCCCCGGCATATCGAACTCCGGCACCACGCGTATGCCGCGGTCGCGGGCATATTCGATTACATCCCGCACCTCGTCCTGGGTGTAGTACAGCCCGTCAGAGGACAGCTCCTGGAATTTGGGAAATTTCTTGCTCTCAACGCGGAAGCCCTGATTGTCGGAAAGGTGCCAGTGGAAGACATTCAGCTTTACGGCTTCCATGGCATCGAGGTTGCGCTTCACCACCTCGAGCGGCATGAAATGGCGGGAAACATCAAGCATCAATCCGCGCCAGGGAAAGCGAGGCTTGTCTTCAATCACAACCGCCGGCGCTGCAAAGCCTTGCGGGCCGATCTGGACCAGTTGCAGGAATGTTTGCATTCCGCGCAGCAGGCCTAGCGGCGTGGAGGCGTCAAGCTGGGCGCCGCTGGAGGTCACCTCCAGGCGATAGGATTCATCTTCCCCAAGGGCCTGCACCTTCTCGCCGGCGCCTTTGCAGTTGAGGACGAAGTTGGCGTGAGCGGCGTCCGCGTTGTCATGAAAGCGTATCCCCGTTTCAAGCGAGAGGTTCCTGAGAAATCTTTCCCCCGCCCGCTGCAGCCGGGGCTCAGTGTAGCCGTGGAAGGCAATCGCAAAAGAGTCGTTGATTATGAATTGCCCAGTGCCCGGGCGCACGCTGGCCGGCACAGGCATCAGTGAAAGATTGTTGTTCTCCTGGGCGTAAACCGCAACAGAGTTCATACCGAACAGGACCATAATCAGCAGGAAAGAAATGGGCAGGAAGTTAGTTCTCATAAGCGCACCGTAATCATACGGCAAAAAAGCGATGGTTTGGCCTGTAATGAAAGGTTTTAATTTCAGCGAACAAATCCGCAAGATGTCCTGCTTGCGCGCCACGCGCCCACAAACATGGAAGGTACACGACGCAGGCAGGAATGATAATATCGTCGGAATGCGACACTCCCGTTATCGTCTTGCACTCCATTTCTGTATTTGGCTCCTGCTGGTTTCGGCGGCCTCGGCGCAATCCCATAAATCCCTGCAAATTTATTCCCTTGATGTTGAAGGAGGACAGTCAACGCTCATCATCAATCCCGCTGGCCAATCCCTGCTGGTCGATACCGGCTGGCCCGGATTCAATGGCAGGGACGCTGATCGTATCGTAAGCGTGGCCAAAGCGGCTGGCCTGAAGCAGATCGATTATGTCCTTATCACGCATTACCATCGCGACCATGTGGGTGGAGTGCCGCAACTCGCGGACCGCATCAAGATCGGGACCTTTATCGATCATGGGCCGAACCTGGAAGATTCAGACGTTACGCGCGAAGACTTCGCTGCTTATCAGAAGGTGCTGCCTCGCGCCAAGAGGCTCATTGTAAAGCCAGGGGACCATATTCCATTTAAAGGAGTGGACGTCGAGGTGCTGACTGCGGCGGGTGAGCACATCAACACTTCTCTGGCGGGAGCGGGACAAGCGAACCCGTTCTGCGCCTCCGAGCCCGAGCCCCCGGTAGACAATACCGAAAATGCGCGCTCAGTTGGCGTGCTGCTTACGTATGGCAAGTTTCGCTTCATCGATCTCGGCGATCTGACAAAGAAGAAAGAGCTGGAGCTGGTCTGCCCCAATAATCGAATTGGGACCGTAGACCTTTATTTAACGACCCATCATGGCTTCGAGCAATCGAATGCCCGGGCCATCGTGGACGCGCTCCATCCGCGCGTGGCCATCATGAACAATGGCGCTCGCAAGGGTGGAAGTCCGCCGGCGTGGCAGACTATCCATGATTCTCCCGGGCTGCAGGACCTCTGGCAGCTCCACTATGCAGTCGAGGGCGGCAAGGACCATAACGTCGCCGATGACAGACTGATCGCCAATCTTGACGAGAAGTCAGACGGCAACTACATCAAGGTCACCGCTCAGCCGGATGGCGCCTTTACGGTCTGGAATTCGAGGAATAAATTCCAGAAGACTTATAAAAAATAAAAGAGGTTTTCAGCGCACTAGGTTCATGGGGCCGCGACGAGAGCCGCGGCGCCATCGATTATTGGCCAAATTTTAGAAGAACAAATATGCCCAGCCAGACCACGGCCATGGCATGCCAATACCAGGCCGTTGCGTCCACCAGAGTTTGCCTGGATTCCAAGCGCCTGCCGAGCAGCGCGTAGCACGTGGCCCATCCCAAAGCGATCATGCCGCCGGCAAGGTGCAGGCCATGCAATCCGGTGAGGATGTAATAGAAATGGCTGTTGGGATTGCTTTCAAAAAATACTCCCTGTTGATATAGCTCCCTCCATGCAATCAACTGTCCGGCCAGGAAACCTCCGCCCAGGACCATCGAAATGCCCAGCCAGGGCAGGGAACGGCGAATTGTAGGACGGTCGATGCCGAGCCATTCTTCCGTCACCTCGGGTTCGCGGAAGTGCTCGCGACGGGCAAGCTCCATGGTCAGGCTGCCCAGCAGAAGAACGATTGTATTCACCCACAACAGAGGAGGGACGTTCAGCGGCCGCCAATCGGTCGTGTAGACCCCGGTGCGCGGATTATATGTTCCCGAACTTTTGCGGACCAGAAAGGCGCTGGTGAGCGCCAGAAAGAGCATGAGCGAGGCAAAGAGCATCACGACCAGACCGAGGCGAGAACGTGTGAGGCGGTCGCGTGGTCCGCGGCGGTCCCAGGGTAGATCGTTCCCGGAATCGCCTCCGCCGCCGGTCGGCAGCTTGTCGATGGGCCCACGTCCTCCACCATGTGGAAGCTCAGCATGGGTTGTCGAAGGGGTCTTTACCTGTGGCATAAACCTAGTATCAAGATACCAGTTTGGGGGCGCCGGTTGGCAACGTTGCTGCCTTAATCACTGAGAAGGAACATTCCTGCATGTATTCTGAGCTGCTCATTGCGAGGTAGATCTCTTCTGTCCTGAAAGGGGCCCTTCTTGCACCGCGCGCGCGGCGCGAAGCTTGTATTCCCGGACCTGGTCCAGGAACATTTGATGTACCCGTCTGTCATGAGAAAGTTCGGGGTGGAAGGTTGCAGCCAGTATGTGGTTTTGGCGGACCAGCACCGGGGTATTCTCCCACTGGGCCAGAACTTCCACCTCGGGGCCGGTACGCGTGATCCTGGGAGCGCGAATGAAGACCATCTCCAGCGGCTCCTCGCCCAGGCTGGTTTTGGATTCCACGATAGTGCTGTCCACCTGCCGTCCGTATGCATTGCGCCTTACGGCGATATCGATTGTGCCCAGGCTCTCCTGCGCCGGATTCTCCACCTGTTTCGCGAGCAGGATCGCTCCGGCGCAGGTGCCAAAGGTGGGTTTATGCGCGACAAAATCGCGCAGTTTTTCCAGAAAGCCTTCGCGCTCCAGAAACTTTAAAAAGGTGGAGGATTCGCCGCCCGGAATCACCAGCCCATCGAGTCCCTGCAGTTGTTCCGGCTTGCGCACCAGGACCGCCTTCGCGCCCAAAGACTCAAGCACCAGCCGGTGCGCATCGTAATCCCCTTGTATGGCAAGCACGCCGATGATCAAAGAAGTCATGGGGTGATTTGGTGATTGAGCCATTGTGCGATTTGGGGATGGAGTGATCCGGGATCTTGCAATCTGAAAATTCCTAAAACCCAATTACCAATTTCCCATTGCCCAATCCCAAATTCACAAATCACCCAATCGTCAATCTCGTTACCATCCCCGCTTCTGCAGCATGTCCGCTTCGCTCATGGCAGCGACCGCCAATCCCTTCATGGCGCCGGTGCACTCTTCGCTGGTTTCGAGCAGCACCTTGGGATCTTCATAATGGGTAGTAGCGCGCACAATGGCCCGCGCGCGGCGCTCTGCCTCTTCCGGAGCGGCAAAGTTGATATGGTCGGACATAAAAATGCCCGAGCCAACAAAGACTGCCTCAGCCCCCAACTGCCGGACAAGGGCAGCATCCGCCGGCGTAGCGATGCCTCCCGCGGAGAAATTAGGGACGGGTAGTTTGCCGGTCTTGGCCACCAGCCGGACCAGTTCATAAGGAGCGCGGAAATTCTTAGCCGCGGCGTAGAGTTCTTCTTCGCCCAGGACCGTCAACATGCGCATGTCTTTCACGATCTGGCGCATGTGCTTGACCGCATGGACCACGTCGCCGGTACCGGCCTCGCCCTTGGTGCGGATCATGGCGGCACCTTCGGCAATGCGCCGCAGGGCCTCGCCTAAATCGCGCGCGCCGCAAACAAATGGGGTCTTAAAGGCGTGCTTATCGACATGGTGCTCTTCATCCGCCGGAGTAAGTACCTCGGACTCGTCGATGTAATCCACGCCGATCTCCTGCAGGACCTGGGCCTCGGCGAAGTGTCCGATGCGGCA
>CAYTQA010000200.1:0-6034 GCA_964439495.1 uncultured Terriglobales bacterium
TTCGTTGACCGCGATGCGCACCAGCCAGGTATAGAACTTCGAGTTCCCCTGGAACTGTTCCAGATTCTGATACGCCTTGAGGAACGCGTCCTGCACCACGTCCTCGGCGTCTTCCCGGTTCTGTGTAATATGCTGCGCAATCCGGAAGACGTTGCGGTCGTACCGCTTTACAAGCTGCTCGAAGGCGCTTATATCGCCTTGCTTCGCAGCCTGGACCAGCGCCAGTTCGTCTGTAACCCCAGCTTCTGTCGCCTTTGATTGGATGGTTTCCATATGCCTACGATGCAGGAAGTTTTGGCCCTGTAGCCGATTTGCTATCTTAAAAGAAATACGTGTTAAACGGGAATTAAGTTTAGTGAAGATCCAGAACGCTTTGAATCAGGGCAGGATGCGGCCCGTTTCGCTCCTGGCGGTGCTCGGACTGGTGCTTTTGAGTTCCGCGTGCAATTCTCGTCAAGCCCAATCGGGACAACTACTTAGGATTGTAATGAAAAAGTACAGCATGGAGCCGGAGACCATCCGGCTGAAGCAGGGCGAACCGGTCACCCTGGAGGTTTCCACCGCCGACGTGGAACACGGATTCGAGGTGGAAGGGCTGAACCTAGATGAGCCGGTCCAGCCGGGGAAGCCCGCCATCATCCGGCTGGTCCCCAGAAACAAGGGGAAATTCAGGATGAACTGCAACATCATCTGCGGCCCCAGGCACGACAGCATGGAAGGCTGGATTATTGTGGAATGAATTGCGCCGAAACAGCGCGCGCGGGAGTGACCGCTGAACGAAACCATTGTTACTAAAGTAGCTATTACGTAGAATCAAAACACATTTGCGGGTCCCGCACCGTTTAAACTAAGAATTCTGTCTTAACCATGGCTTCCGATCAACTCAACAGCGCCATCGAATCGATACAGCAGTTCACCGCCCAGGGCGACATTCTGCGCGCGCTTCTGGACGGCGCGGCGCAGTTCTCCGGGCGGACGGCCCTGTTCATTGTGAAGGGCAGTGCCCTCGCCGGATGGCAGGGACGCGGATTTTCCCAGGAAGATGGCGTGCGCAACGCCGCCGTGGACGGCAATCAGGGGCTGGCCTCCCGGGTTTTGCGCGATCGCACCCCCGCGGCCGCTTCGGCCAGGGAATTCGACGCTAATTTCATCAATCAGCAGGGCGCTCCCGCAGACGGAAACGCCTGGCTTTTTCCCCTGATGGTCCGCGATAAAGTAGCGGCCCTTTTGTACTGCGACGTTGGGGCCCAGGCCGGAGCGAGGCTCGACACCTCCGCGATGAAGATTCTGACCCGCGCCGCGGGACAATGGCTGGAGCTGCTGGCGGCAAGAAAGGCGGCTGGAACGCCCACGGAGCCGGCCAGACCAGGCGTGCCTGCCGCGCCGCCGGTCCAGGCCCCCGCGCCTCCGCCGGTTGCGCATGCCCCGGCGTACACGGCGCCTGCGGCCCCCACTATTACGCCCGGGGACCAGGAAATCCACGCCAAGGCCAAACGCTTTGCCAAGCTTCTGGTGGATGAGATCAAGCTCTACAACCAGGCCAAGGTCAATGAAGGGCGGCAAAACCGCACGGTTTACAAGCTGCTGCGCGAAGATATCGAGAAGAGCCGCGAGACCTACAACAAGCGTTACAGCAATACTTCAGTGGCCGCCGCGAATTATTTTTCGCAGGAAGTGGTGCGAATCCTTGCCGATAACAATGCGGAGCTTTTAGGCAGCGACTTTCCGGGTTAATCTATTAGTGTGTTAAGCCGTATTCTGGTCCTCGCAGTCGTAGTTTCTCTCTCTGGGTCCCCTTTAGCTGGACAGACGAAGAGCGCTCGCCATAAATCCTCGCGGTCGCAATCCGTCCATAAGCGCACGAGGCGCACCCTTAAGGCCACTCCCGCGCACAGCCGCAAACTGCATCGCGCATTCGTGGCATCCGCCAGTCTCAAGCGCATGGCAAAGCAGTTGCTCGCCGACCGCACTCCGGCCGCTTATGCCGGCGTGCAGCGGTACGCCCGGCTGCATGGCAAAGAGGAGAGCGGCACGCTGGCCCTGCTGGTGCTGGGACAGGCCCATCTGCTTGATCGTCAGTTTCCCGAGGCGGTGACCGCTCTGGAGCAGGCGGCGAAGAAGGGCGGAGAACTCGGCGATTATGCCGATTACCTGCTGGCCACGGCCTATGACGGCATGGGCGACAAGCCGAAAATCGCGGCGGCACTGAAAAACTTTGCGGTGAAGTATCCCGACTCATTGCTTATACGGGATGCCGCCCTCATGCGCGCCTACGCCATGCTGGGCTCGGGCGATCCTGCCGGGGCCGCCAAACTTCTGGAGAGCATTCGTCAGCCGGTGCGCGCGGAGATCGAGCTTGCCCTGGGCCGCGCCTATGCCGCGCAGGGAGAGAGCCCCAAGGCGGCGGCGGTCTTCAACCGCATCTATTGCGAGATGCCGTTGAGCCCGTTCGCGCCGGCAGCGAACGCCGAATTGCAAAAGCTGAATGCAACCGGATTTATTGCCGCGCCCACCTACGAGCAGCGCCGCGCCCGCGCCGACCTATTGATGAGTGGCCGCCGGTATTCCGACGCAGCCGAGGAGTATAAGGGCCTGCTCGAAAGCATCCGCTCCGACCTGAGCCAGACCGCCGAGCAGCGCGTGCTGCAAATCAAGTACGCGGGGGCGCTCTACCATACGCACCAGGACAAAGAGGCCAAGCCGATGCTCGAGGCCATCGCCGCCGCTGATGACGAGGCCGATGCCGAACGCCTCTATTATCTGCACGAGATCGCGCGCAACGATGAAGACGGCGATCAGGAGCGGAAGCTGGTGTCGGAGTTGATGCAGCGGCATTCCACAAGTCCATGGCTGCAGGACGCGCTGCTCTCGGCCAGCAATATGTATCTGCTGCGCAAGGACAACGATCATGCCATCGAGTATTACTCCGACCAGTTCAAGCTCTTTCCCGATGGACGCTATGCGCCTTATTCGCACTGGAAGGCGGCTTGGCTTTCGTTCCGCGACGGCAAGAAGGACGATGCCAAGCGGCTCTTTGAAGAGCAGATCGATAAATATCCCGGAGGACAGGAGATCCCCGGGGCGCTCTATTGGCGCGCGCGCCTGGCCGAAGAGGACCACGACTGGAACAAGGCGGGCGCCTATTACAGCAAGCTGGTCCAGCGCTATACCAATTTCTATTACGCGCATCGCGCCCGCGAGCGGCTGAAGTTCCAATTCAACGACACCGAAAACGATCCGGTGCTGGCGAAGGTATCGCCGCCCGCCGATGAAAAGCTGGAGTTCGATCCGCCCGCGGACAGCCTGCGCCTGCAGCGCAGCCGCCTGCTGCGCAATGGCGCGCTCTTCGATCTTGCCATCCGGGAGCTTCAAGCCGCCGAGGAAGAAGAAGCCCGCGACAGCATCTGGGCGCAGGTGGAGATTGCCAAGGTCTATCTTGATTCGGACCGCAGCGACCGCGCGCTTCAGACCCTGAAACATGCGGTCCCAAATTATTTCGCCATGGACATGGATGCGCTGCCCCGTGCGGTTTGGGAGGTCCTTTTTCCGCGACCGTTCTGGAGCGACCTCACGCGCTTCGCCTCGGCCAACGATCTTGATCCTTATCTGGTGGCCAGCCTGATTCGCCAGGAATCGGAGTTCAATCCCGGAGCGGTCTCCCGCGCCGACGCCTATGGCCTCATGCAGCTCCTGCCGCATGTTGGCAAGCAACTGGCGAAAGAGGTCAGGATCCATCATTTTTCCACGCCCGACCTTACCAATCCAAGCATCAATCTTCAACTGGGCACGCGCTACTTCAAGCGCCTGGTGGATGGCTACGACGGACAGGTGGAATACGCCCTGGCCGCCTATAATGCCGGCTCCGACCGCGTGAAAGACTGGCGCTCGGCGGGGAACTACCGCGATATCGTCGAGTTTGTGGAATCGATTCCATTCACCGAGACGCGGGAATACGTGCAGGCCATTACCCGCAATGCCAACATCTATCGCGCGCTCTACGGAGAAGAAACCGCGCCGGTGAAATCGGTGCGGGCGTCGGTCGAGGTCCCGTAAATCCGCAATCCAGTTCTGCTACAGTAGCTGAGGAGCCAGGATGGAGAGCGCCCATGAAATCGTTCCACATGACGCCGGAAGATTTTCGCCACAATGCAGAGTTGCTGGCGGAGTGGATCGCTCAATACCATACCTACATTACCGAGTTTCCCGTAAAGGCGAAGGTAGCGCCGGGAGAGATTCGCGCGCAGCTTCCGCAATCGCCGCCCGAAACCGGCGAGTCGTTTCAGCAGGTCCTCACCGATGTGGACAAAATCCTGCTGCCCGGCATCACCCACTGGCAATCCCCTAATTTCTTCGCGTACTTTCCCGCCAATACCTCCGGGCCATCGATCCTGGGCGACATGCTCTCTTCCAGCTTCGGGGTGCAAGGCATGTTGTGGGCGACCAGCCCCGCATGTACCGAGCTGGAAACGCACGTCCTCGACTGGATCGTGGAGATGCTGGGACTGCCACAGACGTTTCTCTCCCAGACGGCGGGCGGCGGGGTGATCCAGGACTCGGCGTCGAGCGCCTCGCTGTGCGCGGTGCTGGCGGCCCGGGAGCGCGCGACCGATTACCGCAGCAACGAAGAGGGCGGCATTCATAAGCTGACCGCGTACACCTCGTCGCAGGCGCATTCCTCGATCGAGAAAGCGATCAAAATCGCCGGGATCGGCAGCCGCAACCTGCGGGTCATCGACGTGGACGCCTCATTTGCCATGTGCCCTGACGTCCTGGCCCGGCAGATTGAAGAGGACCTGCGCGCCGGATATAAACCCGCAATCGTCTGCGCCACGGTAGGCACTACCTCGTCCAATGCCATGGACCCGCTGCGGGCCATCGGGGAGATTTGCCGCAAGCATGGAATCTGGCTGCACGTGGATGCCGCCATGTCCGGCTCGGCGGCGGTCTGCCCGGAGTTTCGCTGGACCCATGATGGCCTGGAGCTGGCGGACAGCTACTGCTTCGATCCGCATAAGTGGCTGTTCACCAATTTCGATTGCACCTGCTTTTATGTGGCGGACCGCAAGACGCTTATCAATGCGCTCTCAGTGTTGCCGGAATACCTGCGCGATGCCGCCAGCGAAAGCGGCGCGGTGATCGACTATCGCGATTGGCATGTGCCGCTGGGCCGCCGTTTTCGCGCGCTCAAGCTCTGGTTCGTGATTCGTCATTATGGAGTGCAGGGGTTGCAGACGCATATCCGCCGGCACGTGGAGCTGGCGCAGATGCTGGTGGAATGGATCAGGCAGGACCATCGCTTCGAGTTGGCCGCGCCCGCGCCGCTGAACCTGGTCTGTTTTCGGCTGAAGAAAGACGATGCCGCGAACCAGCAACTGCTGGAACGCCTGAACCAGAGCGGCAAGCTTTATCTCTCCCATACCCGCCTGGACGACAAGTACACCCTGCGCCTTTGCGTGGGACAAACCTGGACGGAGCTCGGGCATGTTCAGGCGGCCTGGGAGCTGATTCAAAATCATGCCGGGAAGCCGGAAGACGCGGTGGGAAATTACTCGCCGGCTGGCCGGAAAGCCTGACGCTGCAATGATGAATGAATATTCCCGTGGTCCTTCGCTTGCGCTACGCTCGCAAGTTTGCTTCGCGCGGCGCTCTGGATGACAAGACTTGGGAGCAAAGTGATAATTCGCCGCCCTGCAATCTTGATTGGAAAAGATCTAAACCTTTAATAAAACTCTCTACGGTTGTCATCCAGAGCGAGCACGCAGTGGCGAGCGAAGGACCCCGAGAGAGTACCGGGCATAAATGCAGTTACGAGCTTTTCAACGAGCATTCCACTCCTGCGATTTGTTTTTGAAACTGGAAACTCGCAACTTGAAACTCGCAGCGAAAGAGTCGAAAAGCCTGACGCTGCAATGAAGCATTCCATTCGCAACAGGAATTCCTCGTCGCTTCGCTGCTCGGAATCACAATTTGATGTGTGGCCGGAACGCCTGAAGCTGCAATTATGCATGAGGCATTCCCGGGGTCCTTCGCTTGC
>CAYTQA010000201.1:0-5992 GCA_964439495.1 uncultured Terriglobales bacterium
GCTGGAATCCTATTCCTACGATCCCTGGGGCAATTTGCAGCAATCGGGAAGCTTCGGTTTCGTGCAGCCATTCGATGTTCATAACCGGATCAATGCCTCCGGATATACCTATGATGGGGCGGGAAACCTCACTGCGGACGCCCTCGGTAACTCCTACTCCTGGAATCCGGACGAACTTTTATTGACCAGCAGCGGCGGCGCTACCTACACCTATGATGCGCTGGGCCAGCGGGTCCGCAAAGACTCGAACAACGGTTCCATCGAATACCTCTACCTCAATGGGCGGCTCCTGGCGGAGCACAACGTGAACGCCAGCACTTGGACCGACTTGATCTATGCGGGCGGCTCGCTGCTGGCGGAAGTTCCCGGCACGCAAACCGGCAGCCCGGTTTACCGCGTCACCGACCATCTGGGGAGCCTGTCCGAGAGCCTGGACAATTCAGGCAATGTGATTAGCAATATCGAATTGCTGCCCTACGGGCAGGTGTTCTCAGGCTCGGCTTCGGACGCGTTCCTGTTCACCGGCCTCGACCGCGATTCGGAGACTAACAGCGACCACACCCTCTTCCGGCAGCTAGCCGTGGCCCAGGGCCGCTGGTTGAGTCCCGATCCCTATCGGGGAAGCTATGATTTCAGCAATCCCCAAAGCCTTAACCGCTATGCCTATGTAAATGGACAACCGATGTTATTTAACGATCCGACAGGACTATTAAAACTTACTGACCTTCCAGGCACATCCAGTACCGCATGTCTAAGCGGAGATCCGTGGATATGCGCTGTGGGAGTCGCCGCGGATGTTGCAATGGATCTAGCCCGCCTCTTTGGAGCCTTTGATAAACCCAAGTTCAATGGTAGCCTGAAACCCAGACCAGCCAGCGGCCCTCTCTCCGGAGAGACCTTGGGCCTACCACCCGGATTAAAGCAACCCGGTCTGCTGGCCTCGTTGGGCGTGATACCGGAGGCAGGATGTGAGTTTGGGCCGTGCGGGGGTGGAGGTTTCGGCTTTCAGGACACCATCAGCGTCAAACTAAAACCGCTGTCCGCGTGGGAAAAAGCTGGCCTTGTCCTCGCTTGCCTTGCCGGGATGGATCCCGAAGATGCGAAACCATTACCAGTAAAGATTGAACCAGCCGATTCGACAGACAGCACAAATACCACGGAGGGCCAGGGCCCACCGACTGGGCCAAATAGGAGTGGGCGATCAGTGCCCTACGGCGGGCCCGCAAACGTTCCCGGAGGAGCTGCCAATGGGGCCGCTTATGGTGCGGGCGTCGGTCAGTGCATTACGAACGTCTTTACGGCATGGCCAAAACAGTAGAAATGGAGAGCGAAATGACTTCGTCAGTGGCGCAAGAACAAATCCAACGAAGGGCGGGGCTGTGGTGGGCCTTCCCGTTACATCAGCTCTTGAGTACCGTCGGCGTACTCATTCTGGCTGGTTTTCTTACTTTCGCCACCTTGTCCCCTTCACGAGCTCGCTGGATTCTAACCGGAACACCGTATTTTCCCGTGCAGATAGTGATAGCATTTTTCATCGGATTCGTCTTTCAGCACTATCTGCGCCATCGGGTGATGGAATGGGTTTGGGTGCTCCCATTCTTAATCCTGTGTGTTTCTGTCGCTCTTACGCCCCTGCCCCTCGTTGGGCGCTTCGATCGCTATTTCGGCTGGGGCTGCAGGCCGGAACTTCATTGTTTCGTTCAGCTCGCAGCCACATTGCCTTTTTATACAACAGCGTCGTATTCCTTAGCCGCATTCCTAAGCAGGACACTTCGGAGGAACAAGCAACAGCATGGGATCGCCAAGTAAATGGAGGTCATTAAGCGACACTGAAACTAGGCAAAGGAATACCGTCTTGCCTGAAACCCAGGCCCGGTAGCGGACCACTCTCCGGAGAGACGTTGGGACTTCCACCCGGATTAAAGCAGCCCGGTCTGCTGGCATCGTTGGGCCTGATACCCGATTCAGGATGCGACTTCGGACCGTGCGGCGGGCCGGGGTTTGGATTTGCAAACAACGGGAGTGGATTTCTCAGCGAACTCAATAGCTGTGTTAAGAACAACGCTAAAAACTACAGCATTGGTGGAGTTGTCAATCTTATTTTCAACAAGCAGATTCCTGGCAGCGGCCTAGCTGGCAATGATGTGACTGACACTTACCTGCTGATCACAGGGCAAGATGATAGCCTGACTTCGTCACTTTGGGGAGGCGGTAAGCTGGGATACAAACTTTCCGCGGGGTCGCCAATCATGACTAATGGGCCGAATTCGTTTACGACGATCGCTCCGAAGCTCGGGTCGCCGCAACCTGTCCTCGGCGTCGGCAGAAACTACCATCTTTCTTTCCTGGGAAAGCTTGCCAAGGCTGGAGCTGAGCTAAAGGAGGCTGTTGACGTCGGCTTGGCGGGTGCTCTTGTTGTTAACTGCTCGCTTGGTCAAATACAATGAGGCGGAATTAGCAGATGGGAAAAATCGGTATGCACAGTTCCGATACGAGAGACCCTGCTAAGCTTTCGGAGCATGTGCCTGGTAATCGAAAATGTATGTTTCTTGGCAGAGATATCAATTATCTTCGTGACCTGATATTATTCTGGCCTTTTGTCATATACCTCATCTTAGCCGTTGGCTCTGTGTTTGCTCCCGCGGATCGAGTTCTTGCACTCAGATGCGCAGCAGTCGCAGTCACAGCTCTTCTGTTAGCGAAAGAGAAATTACTTCTACTTTTTGTAGCGTTGGGGTTGATAGCGGTCCGATGTGCGATAAGTTTGGTTCTGCACCCGTGGAGTTGGGGTGTGTTCACGGCAGGGATTCTGAGTGGTGGTTCCTTCACGGTGGCAAATCATTACTGGCGAGAACGCCGACTGGCTTACGATGTGCCAAGTGAGTTTAGGTTAATTGATGCGCTGTGGAGCGTCGCCTCTATTTGCGGCTCACTGCTCTTGGGCTATCTTGTTAGTCCATACAACTGACAGCGTATTTATCGGCAGCGGTTGCGACAAATAGCGAGTCAACTATAAGAAGCCCAGGCCAGCAAATGACCCGCTCTCCGGGGAGACCCTGGGAATTCCCCAGGGCTAAAGCAGCCCGGTCTGCTCGCCTCGTTGGGTGTGATACCCGCTTCAGGATGCGAGTTTGGATCGTGCGGAGGTGGAGGTTTCGGCTTTCAGGACACTATCGGCGCTTATCACCCGCCAGTATCCACTTGTCTTTTCCAAGCGGCAAAAGCTTTTCAAACGGAGTTGATGCAATAGGCAGGACTGGGGATTACATTGAGAAGAACTCTTGGGCGCAGGCAGCGATACGGCAGGATCTGAAGAGGAGGGGATACAAATTCTCTATGAAAGCTGTGTCCAAGGATGCTGGTTTAGTTGGTAAATTCGCTGGCGGAGCTGCAAAAGTGCTTGCTTTAAAAAGCGCTTACGAGAGATATCAGAAATGCCGAGCGTTTTGAAAGGATGACGCACAATTAGCGACAATGCCATCTCCTGGATCGCGGTGGCGGCTACCCTGGCTGCTGCGATAATCCTCGACAGAAGGGGCCTGCCGCACCAGTGGCATGCCGCAATCATGTGGACAAGCTGCGCGTTCATGGGCGTTGTATTTTTCGGTCGAAAGAGATGGGGATCATGGCGCTTCTGGATGTTGTGGGCTGTCTTTTTGGTATTGCATGCCTGCGCGATGTGGGTGATTTTCGCGAAGGTTCTGGCTCGTGTTAGAGTGGGCACTCTGTACGTAGTTCCACTCGCCTTTGTCGAATCAATATTTCTCCTGGGATTGATATTGAGAATAGAAGGAAAGCCAGAGAAAATCGGGCATCGTCAATCCAAGTCCCATATCGGGCACTGATAGGTTGCTGAAATGAATCCTGTCGTCTGCCGCGACATTGCGCTTGTCCGGCCCGACAACCCGCAAGATTTGGAGAGCGCGAACTTTTCTCGGCCTTGCACCACCCCTCCTACCCCAACCGATAAAAGCTCAGGACGGCGTCGCCCTGTTGCAGGCGGCGATAGCGAATCAGCGCGCCATAGCGGTCTTCCAGGTCGAAATGCTTGTCGTGCTCGGCGATCACAATTCCATTAGGGGCGATGAGCTGCGATTGTGAGAGGAAGCCCAACGCCTGCTCGTAGGCGCGATACTGGCTGTAGGGAGGATCGAGAAAGCAGAAGTTGCAGGCGACCGCCGCCCCGTCAAGCAGCCGCAACGACTGTGTGGCTTCACGCTCCTGGACCTCAAACCCGTCGGCGATGCCAAGTGAGCGCAGGTTCTCGCGGATGACGCGCGCGGCCCTCCTGTCCTCCTCGACGAAATAAACCATCCGCGCCCCGCGGCTCAGCGCCTCGATGCCCACCGCGCCGGAGCCGGCGAAGAGGTCAATCCAGACGGAGTCGGCGACCTGGGGAGCGACCACATTGAAAAGCGTCTCGCGCAGCCGGTCGGAGGTGGGCCGGGTAGTCTCTCCGGCGGGTGCGGCAAGCTTTCGGCTGCGATAAAGACCGGCAATCACCCTCAACGCCATCTCCTCCAGTGGAAGTTCATCTTTCGTGACGCAAGCTCGTCTAATGTACTGCGGTCGAATGTACAGCGGCGGTTGGATTTGCGAAAATTGTATTTAGCCGCTTATTCGAAGGCTTCCAAAGGTCTCATTTCATAAAGATGCGTATCTGGTCCATTTCGATTGGCAGGGTCTTCGGCGTTGAGCTGAGGCTCCATATTACCTTTGTCCTGCTGCTCTTCCTGGTGGTCTCGCAGGCCACCGAGGCGGGCGTGAGTGCCGGACGCGGGCTCGCGCTGTTCTTCATCATCCTTGGGGCGGTGCTCTGGCATGAACTGTGCCATGGGCTGGCCGCCGCGCATTCCGGGGTCCGTTCGCGCCAGTTGGTCCTGCTGCCCATTGGCGGGGTTGCGATTGCCAACCCGCAGGCCGAGTCGGACGAGCCCCGCGATCTCTGGACGGAGCTGCGGATCGCGCTCGCCGGCCCGATTGGCAACATTCTGGTCGCGCTGATCTGTGGGACGTTTCTGGCGGCGGTGGCCCCGGAGCTCTCGCTGTGGGGGCGTCCACTCATCCATGCCGGCAATCTGCTGCGCAGCCTGGTATGGATCAATGGGGGCCTCGCATTGCTCAACCTGATGCCGGCGTATCCGCTCGATGGCGGCCGCATCCTGCGCGCCTGGATGGCGCGGGACAGCGTCCTCAGCCCCTCCGATGCATGGCAGATCGCCACCCGCAAGGCGGTCAACGTCGGCCAGGGCTTCGCGATGCTGATTACGCTGCTGGGCATCGTCAACCACTTCAACATCTGGGCCACCCTGATCGGCTTTTTCATCTTCGTGGCGGCGCATATTGAAGACCGCACCCTGATCTTCCAGAACATCGTGGACAACGTCCGCATGGAAGAGATCATGCTGACCGATTTCTCCACGCTCTCGCCGGCGGACACCCTGGAAGACGCGCTGCTCAAGGCCGTGCACTCCCTGCAGGACGATTTTCCCGTGGTGCGCGGCACCGATCTCGTCGGCGTAATCTCCCGCAATCGCATCGTGGAGGCGCTGCGCCAGAATGGCAATGGCTACGTTCAGGGATGCATGAACCGGGGCTTCGAAATCGCCCAGCCCCAAGACTCGCTGTCCATGGCCTTTCGCAAGATCGCCAAGCGCGGTCTTACCCTGGTGCCCATCGTGGACAAGGAGCGCCTGGTCGGGATCGTCACCTTGCAGAACCTCACTCGCAGCATGGGATTGCTGAACGAGAGCAGGCGCGTGAAGCGGGAATTGGAATAAAGGGAAGTCGAAACAAGAAGATCGTCTTCAAAAAGCGTGTTTTATAAACTGATGGTGGGAACAGCAGAGTAACAGGGCAGGAGTTTCATTCCTGCCGCAAGTGAACGTTTGGCGAGCGGGATTTAGCCCCTGCAACAGGGGCATGCACCGGGGCTGAAGCCCCGAATCTTGGGACATGCTTTCGGCATGGCTAAAAGCCATGCCCTGTTACG
>CAYTQA010000202.1:0-5970 GCA_964439495.1 uncultured Terriglobales bacterium
CGATTCTGGGCGAGCTGAAGCGATACTTCCGCGATTCCGGCTGGTCGGTGCACATGCCGCGCGGGCCACAAGAGCGCGCTCTCAAGGTCGAGGAGGCGCAGCAGCGCCTGACCGGGCGACTCGGTCGCGCCCCTACCGTCGCTGAGATCTCGGAGTACCTCGAGATGTCAGCCGAGCAGGTGCTCGAGGCCCTCCACGCCGCGCAGGCGTATCACTCGGTTTCCCTCGACGCGCCGCCTCCCCCCGGCGACGGTGGGGGTAAGAGCTTCGCCGAGGCGTTCGGCGCCGAGGACGACCGTTACGAGCTGGTCGACGCCGACGTCACGGTCGCGCAAGCGCTGCGCCATCTGCCTAACCGCGAGCGGCTTCTGCTGCGGCTGCGCTTCGTAGAGGACCTGACGCAGACCGAGATCGCCACGCGGATCGGCGTCTCGCAGATGCAGGTGTCGCGCCTGCTGCGCAGCACGCTGGAGCACGTGCGGGAGCTCGCTTGCGCCGACAACGACGATCAAGACCACGTCTAGCGGCGCCTGTGGCGCCCACCTGAGCGCCGCTTCAGTAAACGATACGCAGCGGTAGAAAACCTCGCCAGCATTCAGTTTCCATTGGATACCCCGAGCAAAAGCTCGCCTATAATCAAATCAACGAAAGCTGCATGAAGTCCGTTCTTCCCAACTCGTGGAAAGCGGCCCTTGAGGCCCGCGGCTTATGGCCCAGGAGCGCAACCGCACACTTCACGCTTTACCTCGTTGCACTGGCTGTGATCTTTCAACTGGTCAGCAGGGTGTGGAGCAATTTTTCCGCAACCGCTTCCGTGCTTTCGCTCTGGACCGGGATTCTCACCTTGATCGCCACCCTCCTGCTGCTCTTTTTAGTCCTGCGCTGGAGCAGGAGGTATCTTCTCTGGCGGCTGCGCAACCGGCTGATCGTGACTTATATGTTCATCGGGGTAATTCCGGTGGTGTTGATCCTCGCGATCGTATTCATTGCGGGCTATCTTTTCGCCGGCCAGTTCGCCACCTTCATCGCGGTGGAGGCGATTGACGAGCAGGTGTATGCCCTGGAGCATGCGAACACCGACGTTGCTCTCGACCTGGCCAGCGCGCTCAACGCCGGCGCGCCCTTCACCTCTCCGGCATTGCGCAAGGTAAGCGGCCTGAAGCACCTGGGCGGCCGCTTCCAGCACACCGACCTGGTCGCAAGCGACGGCAGCAAAAATATCGTACTGGTGTCCTGGCAGCCCCATAGCGCGGAAGAGATCTATGTCCCGGAGTGGCTTACCAGCGACTTTTCCGGCGTGGTTGTTGACCATGGATTCCTCTCGTTGCGCAGCGCGGTCAAGGTCTCAGTGCGCGACAAGATCATCACCGTAATTGCCAGCGCGCCCATGGAAGGGCCCCTGGCAGAGGCGATCGCGAACAAGGCGGGCGAGATACAAATCCTTCCTAAAACCGAGGAGGAACGCGGTTCGGAAAGCTCGAAGCAGCCGAATGTCGGACCGGCCAAACCGCGTAAGCAGGTGAAATGGTCCCAGGCAACGGGAAAATCCATACGCGCAGGGGTCATTCCGCCGGCGCGCGGTTTTTGGGACAGAGAGGTCAACTTCCTCACCAGCATCAAATCGATCTCATGGCCAACAGGCCCACAGGCGGGAAACGAGAACCTTGCTCTCGCCGCCGTGCTGGTGGGCACGCGGATCTCCGCGCTGTACTCCCATCTTTTTTCCAATCTTGGACAGTTCGCCAACTATGCGGTATTTATCCTTCTTGCGATTGCCACGATATTCGGTTTCATCGAGTTTTTGGCCCTGCTGATCGGGATCCGCCTCACGCGCACCATGACGCGATCGGTCTCAAATCTCTATCAGGCAACCGAACATGTAAACCGGGGCGACCTGCGCTATCGCATCGAAGTAAGCTCAAACGATCAGATGGCTACCTTGCAGCGGTCCTTCAACTCCATGTCGGCCTCCATCGAAAAGCTGCTCCAGGAACAAAAGGAAAAAGAGCGGCTGCAAAGCGAGTTGGAGATCGCCCAGGAGGTCCAGGCGCAACTGTTCCCGCATACCTCAAAGAATATCCCTGGGCTGGAGGTCCATGGCATATGCAAGGCGGCCCGGACGGTCAGCGGCGATTACTATGATTTTCTGCGCCTGGGAGATGGCAAACTAGGTCTTGCCATGGGAGACATCAGCGGAAAAGGGATCTCCGCCGCTTTGCTGATGGCCACCATCCATTCCGCCGTTCGCGTCTATGAATTGGGACGCATGCCGGAACGCGAGGAACTGGTGGCGGCCGGGGCCGCCGCCCCTTCCTCTTCCAATCGAACCTACAATCCGCCTTTTCAGAGTGACACGGTGGAGTCGCCGGCGGCAATCCTGTCGTTTCTAAACCGGCATCTCTATCACAGCACTCCCCCGGAAAAATATGCGACGCTCTTTCTCGGAGTGTATGACGGAGCATCCCGCACCCTCACCTACTCCAATGGCGGGCACCTGCCTCCACTGCTCATCGCCGAAGACGCCAGCACGAGAGAGTTGACCGTCGGCGGGACCGTGATCGGGCTCCTCGACTACCCCACATGGGAAGAGCAGTGCGTGCAGATGCACCGCGGAGAAATCCTTGTTGCCTTCAGCGACGGGCTGACCGAGCCGGAGAATGAGTTTGGAGAGTTTGGCGAAGAGCGCCTGGTCCAGATAGTGCGCGAAAATCGCCGCCTTCCTCTGGAACGCATCTCGGAGCTGGTCCTTACAGCCGTGCAGGACTGGATTGGCGATCAGGAACAGGCCGACGATATGACCCTGGTGCTCGCCCGCGCTCTGTGATCCATTTCTGTTATAAGAGTTTCATCGAACAATATGACCTTTAAAAAGCCGTCTTCTCTTTTTGCTGTCATTTTTCTTCTTTGGACCGTCTCCTGGGCCCAATCCCCGGTAAGCGCCAGCAACTCTCAACCTTCGGAAGCCACCACCGTTGTTCAGCCAAAAAACCCGGCAGCGCTGGACTTTATTGCCTACGGCGACATTCGCTTCACCGATCCTCATGACAAGCGCCATACCAATCCGCGCGCGCGAAGGGCCCTGGTGCAGCGCATCGCCAAAGAAGGGCCGGAGCTTGTCGCAGTCACCGGAGATATCGTCCTCACCGGCGACCATGCTTCCGATTGGCAGGTCTATGCCCGGGAGACAAAGCCTCTGCGCGATGCCGGCATCCGGCTTTTCCCCGTTCTCGGCAATCACGATGTGCGCGACACGCCACAAACCGCTCTGCCTTATTTCTTCAAGAATTTTCCCGAGACCCAGGGGCGCCGCTGGTATTCAGTCCAGGCGGGACCGGTTTACTTCATCATGCTCGATAGCCAGTCGGATGAGTCGGATTCGAGCGAGCAGGGACAATGGCTGAAATCGCAACTGGACAGTCTTCCTTCGCAGACCGACTTTGTTGTCCTGGTTTTTCATCACCCCTGCTATACCCATTCGACGGAAGGAGTGATGGGCTTGATGGGCCACTCCGCGCGTCCGCAGGAGCAGGGCCTAGCCGCCATGCTGGAGGGGCGCGCCCGGCAGATGAAGGCCAGGATATTGGTGGTGAACGGGCATGTGCATAACTATGAGCGCTACGAGAATGGAGGGGTGATGTACATCGTCAGCGGCGGCGGCGCCGCGACCCCGGTCACGGTCAAACGCTTCCCGCATGATTTCTACAGGGAAGGTGGCCCCACCTATCACTACCTGAAATTCCATGTTGCGGACCATCACCTGACGGCCGAGATGGTGAAATACGAAGACGTAAATGGCGGTCCGGTATGGAAGCTGAAAGACAGCTTTGAAATGAGCAGCGGACAATAATTACGGCGAGAAATGAGCAGGGCCATCCCATGCGCGGACAGCCCTTGGCTTTGTACCAGCAGCGAATTAAGCTGCGCGTCGAATGTCGGTTGAGCGGTTTCCGGTGATCAGACGAATTAACCAGGTCAGAATCACAGCGCCAAGAATCGCGACAAGAATGGTATAGATCATGCCGCCAGAGGATGAGAAGCCCAGGGCCCTCATGATCCAACCACCGATCACCGCGCCCACAATACCGATCACGATATCCATGAGCGCGCCGTAACCTGAACCCCTCATGATTTTACCCGTTGCCCAACCGGCAATTAATCCGACGATAATCCACCAAAGCAAATACATTTGTTCCCTCCCCTGAATGTTGCTGAACGCACCACGCCAAAACGTCCTGGCGTTTGTGCGGGCCTAACGTCAATTCCTGGTAAATGGATGCACGTATTCAGCCGGGGTTTGCCGTGTATCGGAGAGACCGCCTAATGTGGGAGATTGTGAATAGCTGCTCAGAGCTGGACGGAGCTGCCGACAGGGCAAAATCCACCTTGCCAAATCGTAGAGTGTTACTCCGGAATTGCTTTGTAGGCTGGCTGGCAGGGATCGTCAATAATGACTTCGCTTTTGGGGATTTCGCCGGTACCTTCGCAGCTTGGGCATTTGTCCCCATCGGGGCAAAAGCCAATGCCGATACAAGTGGGACATTTGATCAACCTGAATATCGCCATGTGTGTACTACTAGGTTAACAGAATTGGTGGAATGCTGTTTCCCCGAGGACAAATGCCGGTCAGAGCTTCAGGGGCTTGCCGAAGCGCTCGGCAAAGACGGTGTGCGACATGGCGAAGCGGCCGCCATATTTCTTGTCCTCTCCCTCGAGCTTGCCGATGGCCAGCAGGCACACCACTCGCACATGGTTAGGGATCCCCAGCACCTCACGCACCTGGTCTTCGAAAAAGCCCTCCATGGGAGCGGTGTCGTAGCCCAGGGCCTCCGCCATCCACATCATGGTGGTAGCGGCGATCATCACATGCTTGGTGACCCACATGGAAATGTTGGGATGAGAATTCAGGGCATTGGTGACGTTCGTCCGGGCAGACTCGATCATCGCTTCATTGTTGAATCCGTGCTCGCGGCCAAGGCGGAGCATCTCTTCGAGGTCGGAGTTGCGCCACCCTTCGGTATCGCCGCAAGCAACGATGACCACCGGCGCCTCTTCCACCTTGGGCTGGTTCATGGCCGCCACGCGCAGCCGCTTGCGCTGCTCGGGATCGCGCACGACGACGAAGCGCCAGGGCTGAAGGTTATAGCCGCTGGGGGCCTCTAATCCGGCCTGAAGGATTTTCTTAAGGTCCTCATCCGGTACGCCGGAAGAAGAAAAGTGTGGAGTGGCGCGGCGCTCCTGGATAATGCGGGTAAGCGGCTTTTCAGTGCGGTTCGTCAATTTCATTCTCCTGAATACACCCTTGGATGCAATTAGACACAGATGTTTGGGCAAGGTCCCTGGTTTTAAAACTTCATTGCCGGTCCCGCTGCACGCATTGAGCAGCGGAATTGGAATGATTATATTTCCCGTGAGCAGTTTGGAGGCGAAGCAGGAGGAACACGGATTCACGCCAAGTGCGGCCATCCTGCCGTTGAGCACGTAAATCGAATGACCAGGAGGAAATATTATGACTTCAACCATGCATACCGATCCAGTCTGCAAAATGCAAGTATCGGAAGACAACGCGGAAGCGACTGCCCAGCAGAGTGGCAAGACCTTCTATTTCTGCTCGCAGCAGTGCGCCGACCAGTTCAAGCGGGAGCCGCAGAAATACATGCAGGCGGCTTAGATGCCGAAAATAAGGGCGCGACCGATCGCGCCCTTATATACTGCTGAGGCTGTGTAAAGTCCTGAAGAGGCACTCATTCTATGGCACTTGAAGAATACAAGCGCAAGCGGCGTTTCAACGAAACTCCCGAGCCCGAAGGCAAGCTGGAAAACAAAGACCAGCGGCGTTTCGTGGTGCAGAAGCACCGCGCCTCCCACCTTCATTATGATTTCCGCCTGGAGATGGAAGGAGTGCTGAAATCATGGGCGGTGCCCAAGGGCCCTTCGCTCGATCCGGCGGACAAGCGCCTGGCCATGCAGGTG
>CAYTQA010000203.1:0-5880 GCA_964439495.1 uncultured Terriglobales bacterium
AGGTCATTTACAAGTTTGGCGGTGGCGCTCCAGCTCCTGCTGCCGCCGTTTTTTTATCTGGCAGGGGGGAAGGCAGCCCTTGCCTTAGAAGAGGTGCAAGGGATGCCCCCCGCAGCCCAGGCAGCCTTGCAACGGGCGCTTACCGATTACGACGATGGCAATCTGCGGGAAGCGGAACCGTTGCTTCGCGATCTCGCCCGCAGCTATCCGGAAAATTTTCAGGTCGCCGAGGCATTGGGCCTCATTTATGCTCAGACGGGCCATCTCTCCTCAGCGGTCCCGCTCCTCGAGAAAGCGTGTGCGCTTCTCCCGTCTTCCGCCATTGCCAATGAAAATCTGGGCGTAGCCTATCTGAAAATGAATCGCACTCGGGAAGCGGTGGGCGTTCTCAAACGGGCGGCGCTCCTTGATCCTAAAAATTCCCAGACCCAGTCGAGCCTGGGCCAGGCGCTTATGCTGCTGGGGCGTCCCCGAGAGGCGGCTGCCGCTTTTGCCGCTGCCGCCGCAGGGAATCCGAATAATGCAGATCTCCGTTATAACTGGGCGCTGGCGCTTTTTAACGCCGGGGACGCCAGGCAGGCCAGCAGGGTTCTTGAAGAGCAGGCAGGACAAGATTCATCGGCGCAAACACAATCGCTGCTTGGGGATATTGAGGAAAGGCTGGGACATTATCAAAGCGCGGTCAAGCATCTTCAGGCTGCCGCAACATTGGATCCGAGTGAAGCCAACCTGTTCGCGCTGGGATTTGAGTTCACGCGCCATTGGACATTTCCAGCAGCGATCAAAATTTACGAGTATGGAATGACGAAATACCCTTCCAGTGCCCGTTTGAAACTTGGGCTTGGCATTGCCAAGTACGGAAATAACGATTACAGCGGGGCCGCGCCCATCTTTCTTGACCTTTTGCAGTCCGCTCCGGACAACAGCCTGTATGCGGACCTGCTGGGGCATAGCTGCGCGAGAATAGCGAATCCACAGGACCTTGCCTGCGGGAAGCTGGAAGATTTTGCGGAGCATCATCCAAGGAACGCTACAGCGGCGACCTTCGCGGCGGCGACCATACTGCGCAGTCCCATGGGCGAAAAGAACCTCGCGCTGGCCCAGAACCTCTTGCGACAGGCAATTGCGGCAAACCCTAAACTAGCGGATGCCTATCTGCAGATGGGAATACTTCATGAGCAGCAGAAGCATTGGCCGGAGAGCGCGGCCATGTTCGAGAAGGCGGTGGCCTTGAATCCGAAGCTTGCCGAGGCGCATTATCGCTTAGCGCGCGCTTATTCGCGCCTTGGCAAGAAGGACCAGGCGCAGCGGGAAATCGCGCTGCATGACAAATACAGCCAATCGCAGAAGGACATCATGAACGCAAGGTTGCAAGAGGTGACTACATTTCTCGTTTCTCCGCAATGAGAATTCAATGCGCTCCCAAGATAGCCGTTCACGAGCGTTATTTCGGATCAGGAAAAATGTCAGGAAAATTTAATATTGCGTCCAGCAAAACGGCCCTTTTGCTTCCGCAGCGTGGGACCACCCGCATTGTAATGGTTGCCCTGCTACTTTCGGGCCTGGCTACGGCGGTGACCGGCAAGCCGATACAACTCAAGTGTGACTCGCTGGTTCATCCACTCGGGGTTGATGACAAACAGCCTCTGTTGTCCTGGCAGCTGCAAGATGATCGCTTCGGCGCCAGGCAAACTGCCTATGAAATTCAGATTGCAAGCACGCCGGCGCTGCTTTCCGCTGGCAAGCCGGACGTGTGGGATAGCGGGCGCGTCCCAACCGACCAGTCCGTCAACGTTCCTTACGCCGGTCCCACGCTGCATCCGTACAGGCGTTACTTCTGGCGGGTGAAGGTCTGGGACCAGGATGGAAATCCTTATCCTGAGAGCGACTCCAGTTGGTGGGAGACAGGGCTCATGGACCCGGCGAATTGGCGTGCCAAGTGGATCGGGTATGAAGAGGAAGAGGAGCGAAGGCTTCGGCAGGCCGACGCCGCATGGGTCACTAATCCGGGAAGCGATAATTACAGGGATTCAGGCGAGACACATCATAACTTCCGGTTCTCCTTCGAGGTGCCGGGAGAGGTCAAGCGCGCTGATCTCTTTGTGGCCGGGGAAGACACGGCTGCGGCTTGGATGAATGGCCAGCAGGTACTCGATGCTAAGCCGCTGCCCCCGTGGAACCAGTTGCCCTGGAAAACATACAGTAAGAAAGATGTCAGTTCCGAACTGCATGCGGGCAAGAACCTGCTTGCAATCGATGTGGTCTATTACGCGAGAAAAAATGCGCCGCCGACTGCAAATCACAGCCGAGCGCCGATGAGCGCCACATTATATCTGGAGATGAAGGATGGATCTGTCCAATTGTTCAAAACCGGCGATCATGGGTGGAAAACGGCCCTCAACGCGACCGGCGATTGGTATGCGCCGCAATTTCAGGATAGTTCGTGGGCTGAGGCGGCGCCATATACACAACCTGAAGAAGCCTCTGGAAGGTCTGAACTCGGACATCCGTGGCTTACTGGCGCAGTGAAGTCTCTGCGCCGGGTCTTTCGAGTTACTAAACCGGTGAGTTCAGCGCGGCTGTACGCCACTGCACTCGGCGCTTATGAGTTCCATATCAATGGCAAACGCATCGGAGATCAAATCCTTGCGCCAGGGTGGATGGATTTCAGAGAGCGGGTCCCACATCAAGCCTACGACGTCACCAACCAGTTGAAGGCCGGCGCTAACGCACTGGCGGCATACCTTGCCCCTGGCTGGTACACGACTCCATTGCAGTGGTACAGGCAGGGCTATAACTATGGAAATACGCCACCTGCGTTGAAAGCGCAGCTAAGGATCGAATACACGGACGGATCTGATGATTGGATTGCCACCGATGATTCCTGGAAGGCCGAGGTCTCGCCCATTCTTTTTGCCGAGATTTATGACGGAGAAACCTACGATGCTCGCCGGGCGCACTCCGGATGGGACGAACCATCATTTCCCGATGCGCATTGGAAGGCCGTTGAAGTGATTCGTCCGCTCGAGCCGGAGATCGTTTGGCAGTCCTTCCAGCCGATACGAGTGGAGAGGGTGCTGACGGCAAAGGAGATTACGAATCCCAAACCAGGGGTCTTCATCTTTGACTTCGGTCAGAACCTTTCCGGCGTAGCGCGTATTCGAGTGCGAGGCGCTGCTGGAACCGGCGTTCGGCTTCGATTTGCCGAAGTATTAAATCCGGACGGCTCGATCTATGTCGAAAACCTTCGGACCGCCAAGGCCACCGACCATTACATACTTGCGGGCACGGGCCTCGAGGAGTACCAGCCGCACTTTACTTTCCACGGATTCAGATACGCGGAGATCAGTGGTATTTCGGCCAAGCCAGGACTGGATACTGTGCAGGCAGTCGTCTTCCATACGGACGCCCCGTTCACGGCGGAATTACAAACCAGCAGCGCCATGGTGAATAAGCTCTGGAGCAATATCCTATGGGGACAGCGCTCAAATTTCGTGGGTGTCCCCACGGATTGTCCACAACGCGATGAGCGCCTTGGCTGGTCCGCCGATGCACAGGTTTTTTGGCGAACGGCCGCCTACAACATGGACCTTACGGAATTCTCGAAGAAATTTTCCGATGATTTGCGCGGAACGCAAGTCGGCACTCCAATGTATGGCATCTTCGCTCCGGGAACACTCACTCCGAATCCCGGATACGGGACCGGATGGAGCGATGCTGGAATCATTATTCCGTGGACTGGATGGATACAGTATGGCGATAAGAGAATCATTGAGCAGAACTGGGATGGCATGGAAAAGTATCTGTCTGCCATCCAGACCGCGAATCCTGATTTCCTGTGGAAGAAGAACTACGGAATCCCCTTTGGGGACTGGCTCTCGCCGGAAGGGCCCACGCCCGAAGATCTCATAGCGACGGCATACTGGGCGTACGACGTGACCCTCATGCGGCAGATGGCCCATGCTACCGGCAGGCGCGATGAAGAGCGGAAATATCATGATCTTTTCGAAAGCATCAAGTCAGCATTCGACAGGGCCTATGTTAGGCCCGATGGGTTTGTAGGCGGGGTCGCCCCGCGTTCGGTCGTCGCATCAGGGGCCCCAGGAAAATTCAGCGGTCAACCCATCGACACACAAACGAGCTACGTTCTGGCGCTCTATATGAATCTGCTGCCTGAGGGGCTTCGCGAAATTTCCGCAAAACGACTCGTGGACAAAATTGCAGCCAATGGATGGCGGCTGAGCACCGGTTTTCTCGGTACTCCGTATTTATTGGCGGCGCTGGCCGATACGGGGCACGGCGATGTCGCCTATCGGTTGCTGCTCAACACACAGTATCCATCGTGGGGGTACATGGTTGAGCACGGCGCCACCACCATGTGGGAACGCTGGAATGGGGACCAGATGCGCGGCGATCCAAGCATGAATTCCTACAACCATTACGCATACGGAGCGGTTGCCGAATGGATTTATCGCTACGCTGCTGGCGTGGACACATGGAACTCCGATCCGGGCTTCCATACCGTGCTTCTTCATCCTACCTTTGACCCGCGTTTGGCGGCGCTGGATTTTCAATATCAGTCTCCCTACGGAGAAGTGAGATCGGCGTGGTCGATTGCCGGACGGACAGTCTCGTGGAAGCTGACTGTTCCGGCGAACACCAGGGCCAGGCTGCCTGTGCCTTCGAACAGGGGCAATGCATTCTTGATCGACGGTCAACCTCTGGAGCACAGTCCAAAGGTGCGTGCGCTAGGAAACGATAACGGAGCAGAGGTGTTCGAGCTCCCGGCCGGCACTTATTCTTTTCAGGTGGAAATAGCGAAATGATTTTATGTATTGAACGGGATCACGTGCGTGAGATGGTCAATACTGTCATTTTGACTTGGGCTGCTGGGAGCTAGGCGCTGTTTGACGCTGGTACAAAATCATGTGCTGCCACTAATTTTTCAAGGCCATCATTCGGGTAATAATGATCGATCGTCTTTGGAGTTACCAGCTTGTGCTCGACGAATAAAGCGGGGGCGACCACGCGCTGATTCAAAATGTCGAGACTTAGCCGGATGAGGTCCTCGCCGTATCGTTCGGGGAAATAGGCCACCGACCCGATGAGGCGAGTTCGGGGTTGTCGCAGTTCCGCCCTTCCTTCCGGCGAAGCATTCTGCCCCATAACGGCACAGCATTCAGTTCTGCCTGCCTCCTGAAATGCGCGCAATGCTCCCAGCGCGCTCGGATCGTTGACCGCACCCACAAGCACGTGGCGGGCGCCAGAAGAATGCAGATGACGGCGCACTGCTTCCAGGCTGGTACCAAAGTTCCCGTCACCCTCAAGATAGATTACGCGACAGTTTCTTGCGCTTGGGAGCACGAGATTGATGCCCACCAGCGTTCCCGTAAGACGCATGCGGGGGAGATTCCCGGCGCGGGCCAGTTCCAACAGGACGATCTCCTCCACCATTCCATCCCAATGCTCTTTTGCCCAGCGTCCGAGATATCGCCCCCCGATCAGGCCGGCTTCGTAGTTGTTGGCCCCATAGTAAGTCGCTCCCGGATGCGGAATATCGATCGCGATCATGGGGATGCGTGCTTCACGATATTTTGCGGCCACGATGGGAGCAACATCTTCATCGGTCTGAAATTCGATGGCTAAATCGACCTTTTCACGCACCAGCAGATCGGCATTTCGCTGCGCCACCTTCGCGCTATAACGATTATCAAAAGAGATGAGTTCAATTCCCTCTGACGCAGCGGCGCGCTGCAAGCTGGCGGATACCTCTTTTGAGAACTGGTAATCAGTGCCTTGCGCGGCGTATCCCAGGCGATACAGCCGGTGTTTAATGGGCCGGATGCAGCTTTGATAGAGATTCTCACCAACTTTCTCCAC
>CAYTQA010000204.1:0-5871 GCA_964439495.1 uncultured Terriglobales bacterium
CGCTCATAACATTAACTTTCGTATTCAGGAATGTGTGGAATAAGGGGGCAGGTCATCACGATGCGTAAATCTCTGTTGAAAGCTGCGGTCATTGCCTCGATTTGCATCCTTTCCGGATGCAGGGGCAGGTTTCCCTCCAATCTTGCCAAGCTCCCCGATCTTCCCCAGAGCACCCCGATTTTAGCGGCCGCAGGCGACATCGCCTGCGACCCTAACTCTTCCCTGTTCCATAATGGACGCGGTGACAGGATCCACTGCCACATGAAGGCCACCTCCGATCTGGTGCTGTCTTTAAAACCATCCGCGGTCCTGGCCCTCGGCGATACGCAATACGAGACCGGTTCGCCCAGCGCCTTTGCCAAGTCATACGATCCGACCTGGGGACGATTCAAGGCGATTACCCATCCCGTGCTGGGCAATCATGAGGACCGCACCCGCGGAGCCTCCGGATATTTCAACTACTTCGGCGATGCCGCCGGCAAGCCGGGTGCAGGCTATTACAGCTTCAATCTGCAGTCCTGGCATCTGATCGCCCTCAATTCCAACTGCAATCGCGTAGGAGGCTGCGGGAAAGGCTCCCCTGAGCTGGAATGGCTCCAGAAAGACCTGGCGGCAAACCACAACAGCGCGTGTACCCTGGCCTTCTGGCATCATCCTCGCTTTTCCTCCGGGCTCCATGGCAGCAACCGGGAGTTAGAGCCCTTCTGGGAGGCCCTTTACAGCGCCGGGGCTGACGTTGTTCTGGTGGGCCACGATCATGATTACGAACGCTTCGCCCCGCTCACTCCAGCCGGACAGTTGGATGAGAAGCGCGGCATCCGTCAATTCGTGGTGGGCACGGGCGGCAAGAACCAGCGCGGATTTCTCCATTTTGTTCCTGCCCTGGGATACAACAGCCGTTTCAGCGAGGCCCGCTTGCTCGGCTTTGGCGTGATCGAGCTGGAGCTTGCTCCAAATTCTTACGTCTGGAAATTCATCTCCGAAAACGGCAAAGTCCTGGATTCCGGAAGCGCATCCTGCCATGTGGGCGCGGCAAACAGTAAATAGTCAACTGTATCCGAAGAATGTAAATAGCGTGTTAGCGCAAAAGAGGATAACAGTTCCCTTGAAAATTTGGGTGCTAAAGAATGCATCGTCACTCGGATTGGGGTTCTTCTTCATAGGGGCCGAGAAATCTCTCCCCATTGAAATGAATCAGGTGCGTCGGTGCATCAGCAACCCATACTTCTGTTTCCCAGGAAATATCATTAAGGTATTTGACCATTGCACGGCGATCAACGAAGGCAGTGACAAAGACAAGGCCAGCTTTGGAATCTTTAAATAAAGTTTTCAGCTCATTCCTTCTTTTTGGATTGACGGGCCCGTGACTTATCACAGCCTCAATCAAAACGAGCCAATTTTTCTCTTCCATGAAAATAATTACATCGGGCATCTTGCCATGAGCGTGGATGGTCACGTCCACAGATTTGAGTAGTGACTCGTCAAAATAGGCCCATTTCTCGTCTGTATCCCCGACATATACGAGTTTGCCTCCCGCAGTAAATAATTCGCAAAAATCCTGAATGATCTTCTCAACAAGGATGTTCTGCCCCCCCGGGAGAAAGTGCGATTGTCCTGTCTGGAGCAACCTTGACAGGAATACGCTTCATTTGTCGTTCACGCGCGTATTTCTCTTTAAGCGTTTTAATGGAGGCTAGATATGTTTGCAGGCTTTTTCTCCATTGCTTTTTGTCATATGTTCGCAGCAATTTCAATAGACCTTGCTCAATTTGATATACGGCAAATGGACTATTTGTTGGTCGTTCTAGATTGTCGGGATTGCTTACCACCATGCCAGCTTCCACAAATTGATGTATAGTCTGGCGGCGCACCGTCTCTCGCGTGTTAGGAGCATATTTTTTACCGTAATGCGCATCAAAAAATTCCATCATTGGAGTGATCCCCATGAGTGGATCTCTGGCTGCGGCCCAAGGCATTTCAGGCTTTAAATCAAGCAAAGCCAACAAGGTCAAGGCCGAACGCTCATTCTGTTGCTCACGTGGCAGATCCAGGCTTTTAAGGATGTTCAGCGCTTCATCAATTCGCTTTTTTGCTTTCACTGGATCCGGAATGCTTGTCGCGTCTGGCAAATTCAATGCCTCCTCTACATACCTGTCTAGCACTTCTTGCTCAGGAAATGCGTTGTCGCCAATTTTTGACCCAAGCGCCTCAATTTGAGACCGTGTTGGATATCTCAGATTTCTAAGGTCTGTTGCATTGACCTGCGTATGTCCGTTGAACTGCCTGAAATATAAATCCACCAGCGTTGAATTAAGAAATGCGGCGAGCCCTCTTGCTAATATGGGAGGAAGTCCGCGGCCATTCCGATGGAAATAGTTGAGGTGGTTCTCAAACCCAACCTGCTCGGCATTAAATCGAGTCGAATCATATATCGCCGCAACCACCCGTCTGCTTTCTTCCTTCGTTGAGAACCGTTTTACTAATACGTAAGTCCCATTTGGAACAAGCAATTCGTCGGTGCCGCTAGATATGGAAATTCCCTGCGGCTTCTTCCCTAATATTGGCCACCGAACAAAACCATTTTCCAGGTTGCGAGGATAGATTAAAGGAGCTGTATCCTTTTCGGGGGAATCGCGCAACCAATGTACCGCGCGGAAATCGACGACCCGCCCCGTGGAAACCTCTATTTCGTGTTCTTTTAATGTCCAATACAGGCGGCCTACTTGCTCGGCTATACTTGCGCCCAATTCGTCAGGAACGATATGAATGAAATATTCTTTATCCTTCGGCTGAACAATGCGGTCATACGAAATTTCTCGAACTGCGATTAAGTCATCTTCAGGGCCTTCGCTGGAAGAAATCGTTACGCTTTTACGAGCCTCGCTCCCCTTTATGCCATAAAAAATTACATTTTCTTGTAAAACATCATCTTCCTTAAACGCAACCTGCCGAGATTCAAACACGTGAATGCGTTTGAGCGCAAAGGTTTCCAGTAAGAGCTTGCGGAAGGGCTTGAAATATGGTCCATTACAAAAGCTCCGAGGTGTGATCGCAACAAGCTCGCCGCCTGGCGCAAGGAGCATTAAAGCAACTGAAAGGAACGCCGTGTAAAGGTTTGATGTTTCTATGCCAATTTCTCTCAGCGCAGACCGTGTCTGTGAATCACTATGGATCTTTTTGTAAGGTGGATTCAGAATTGCGCAGTTGAACCGCTGCACGGGAGCAAACATTTCGTGCCTCAGCAAATGCGTGCTGTGATCAATGAAGTCATGCACAATTACCTCGGAATCAAATGCAATATTCTCCTTTTCACATGCCTTATGACATTGATAAAGCGTGCTGTTCAGATATTTCACGAGCGCCGCATCGATTTCATAAACCTTTGCATGTATAGTTTTGGGTTTATGGGAACGTTGGCACATCTCATTGACGAAAGCCGCCGTTAGCGAACCTACTCCAGCCCCCGCATCAAGCAAGACGGCGTTTTCTATTTTGGCTTCGAACATAGAGGCCATTAGCCGCGCTGTAGGTGGAGGAGTTAGAAATTGACCCAACTCAGAACGGCGCTCAGGATCAAGCAATCTGTTTGCATCAATCCGAAAGAAATCTATGCTTTCAAGCAGCAAAATACCTGTCCTCTAAAACCCTGTATCATATGCAGACTGAATTAATAGTGCGGCAAATAAAACACGAAGGCAAGGGTAAATTTATCAGGAACCGAAATGCGGATAACACTGTTAAAGTCCCGAATCCCGGAAGACTATGCGGCCCCGGCGGCTGCGCTATCTTCTTGGCGTGAAGAGGGATCTTCCTCACTGGTAATCGGGATGGGCTGCCGGTAAATGGGATGGGCTTCGGATTTTTCTTTGCCCAGAGTACGATAGAAGACCACAAAGAGGACGCATCCCAGGAAGGACGGTACCGCGATCAAAATGTCGGTAAAAAGTTCCATACCCACAGCCGTTGCCTTAAGGAAGATGGAATGGACCGTCGCAATCATTCATAAATTTAATCATCTCTCCAGCAAAATGGAAATCGAAAGTACTGATGGAAACGATTAAAAATCAGGAGGCCCTCCGATGCGCCCCACGGAAATAGTCCCACTCGTAACACTCCTGCTCTTGTTGCCCCTCTCCGGCTGTAAAGTAAGCCGTCCCGGCTCAGTCGAGGGCAAGGTCATGACCAAGGTCAAGCAGAAGATCACGATCGGCGGCAAGGAGGACAAGAATCCCGTGCCGGATACCCAGGCCAACGTGGACGAGGGGAAAGAGCACTTCGGCCATCACTGCCAGATCTGCCATGGCCTCGATGGCCAGAACACCGGCGTTCCCTTCGCGCAGCAGATGTCGCCGCCGGTCGCCGACTTGAAATCAAAGGACGTCCAGGACTATACCGACGGCCAACTGCACTGGATCGTCCTGAACGGCATCAATCCTTCCGGCATGCCGGCGTGGAAAGGCATTCTGGAAGAGGATGAGATATGGAAGGTAGTGCTGTATATGCGGCATCTTCCGGAAAAGGGCAGCCTCGGCATTCCAGAGGTCTTCAAGGAAGAAGCGGAGGAGCACCAGCAAATGGAGTCTGGCGGCGCGCACCATCCAGGAGCCGAAGGCGAACATCCCCATCATCACTGAGAACTGCGCGCCTGCTTATGGTTTTTATCTTTGCGAATTGGTCTTATCCAGGGCAGCGCGAAGCCCCTTTGCCAGCTTGACTGCATCATCGTTGGCCCAGAAGTGCATAAAGAAGAGCCGCGGTTGCTCCTGAAGCATGTGGCTGTGGATTGCGGTTATCTGAATACCATTCTGGCGCAGCGTCTGAATGACGGCATTGACTTCTCCGCCGAGCAGTACAAAATCGCCGGTAATGGCCGCTTTGCCTGCTCCCGTGGATTGGAAGTTCAATGCGGTGGCTATGCCCAGGGAGTTTGGAATCTTCATGCCTCTCTCGGTAATGCTTTCCGCCCTGGGTACCCCGACCTGAAATACGCCTCCATTGATCTTCCCTTTGTGGCCCAGCGCCTGCTCAATCGCGGAGGTGTCCAGATCAATATTTTGCGGAGGATTTGCCGCCGGAACCGGAGCAGGTGTTTTGGTGAGCGAGATTGCCTTCTTAAGCGAGCCGGCAAGTTTGGCGGCATCCCCCTGCCCGGCAATGTGCATGTACATGACGCGGGGAGATTCATGCAAGAGGTGATTGTGAAGGGCGCTTACCTGAATGCCACTCTCCTCCAGGGAATCCATTACCGGCGTGACTTCATCCTCCGCTAACACCAGATCACCCATCATCATCGAGTCATGGCCGGCACTGCTGAATGCGACCCAAGACCCAAGGGCAAGCGCGGGCTTCACTTGAATGTCGTCCACCATAACTTTGAGATCGCCTCTTGGCAGTCCAACTTTGTATGCGCCGTCGGCTTGCACCTGACCGGCGCGTCCGAGCGCCTGCTCCACAGTTTTCCAGTCGTTCGTTGCCGATGAGCTTTGTGCCACTACCATACAACCGGAGAGCACAAACTGCAGCAGGACCAACAGGCCAATTTTCTTCAACATCACAATTCCCCCTTGCGAATTTCGCTGAACAGTCGCGGGATGGAATGCAGCAATACAGAAAGTTCAGTGTAAAAGATTCTCTAGCCTAGAAAGACGATCCTAATCCCTCGTCTTATGGGCAGACGAATGATACGTCTGCAAGAGTGGAGAATCAACAAAACCCTGGAACTTATGCTGCCCGGTCATCTCCCAGTCTGCGCCCGAACTCCTTCACTTTTGAAGAATTTTGATCGTAGATTTCAGAAGTCACCTGCTCCGCTACCTTGCGGCTGCCCAGTCCAAAGGCGAGTGCACTGGCCAGAGCGATGGCCCCGAAAGC
>CAYTQA010000205.1:0-5858 GCA_964439495.1 uncultured Terriglobales bacterium
TTCGTGTGCATCGCGCCCTCCGAGGTCTTCGGTCTTCCGGTCTCTACATTTTCATCGCCTCCATTTTGATTCAAAAACGCAGGGGACCGGGCAGGCTGTTTTGCTTTGGGGAGCACTTCCGTTCGGAGCCATTGGAACTTCCGTAATGCAACCCTCCCAAGCTCCCGCGGCCTTGTAAAAGTGGAGGCATCATGGGGGCGGCGCGTCCAAGCTGACGGGTATGGTTCCCCCGTCGAATAAGGAACCGCGGAACAGCGAATTTCCCAGCAATCCAGGAACGTCATGTCCGCCGGTCTCTTACCCCGGCGCAGTTGCGAAGCCGAATAATTTATCGTGCCGAGAGCGCAAAGGCCCATCTATCGAACGTACATGGGTCTTTGGATGAAGAGGGATGCCGGGCCTTCGCTGAAGCACTGGGCCGTGTTTGGCGACACTCCTCAGGCTTGCGCGGTTTGCGGCTCCCATTCTGCCACCAGGCAGCCGTCGGCCAGAACCTGGGCCCGATAGCGGATCGGAATCGGGCTGCCATCCCTGTGGCGCAGAGTGAACAGGCCGCGCTGTGTCCCGGTATGCAGATAGTCCTGGAACTGGTCGGGCACATTGGCGGTACCAGGGTAGGTGACGTCTTCGATGCGCAGTCCGAGAATCTCATCCCGGCCGCGGTCCAGCAGCTCACAGACCTGATCGGTCACATGAATATAGCGCCGCTCCTGATCGACGTAGACCGTATAAGGGGCGGTGATCTCGGCATGGCCGTGGCTTTTCATGACCAGCTTGCCCACCGTCCTGAGGAATTCCTCCGGACCGTCCTGTGGGTGCAGGACTGCATCCTCGTTGGATTCCGTTGACCCGGAATGAAATGCCAGGATCAGCGGGTGCGGGGTGCGCTGCTTTGCCAGGGCCGCGATGCGGGCGCGATCCACGGCACGCAGAAGACTCCCGAGAATCACCAGATTGAAGTCTCCTTCTTCCAGCATCTTCGCCGCCGCCCCAGTGTTTTCGGCAATCTGGACGGAATACCCCGCCCGCGCCAGCAGCCAGCGGCGGGTGATGGTGAGTGCGTGTTCCGGTGCGACGAAGAGGATGGCTTTCATCGAGAGTACGTGGATATTATGACATTCTAAGCGACCGTCCGTCGCGCAGGCGATGCTTCTGTTCTATGGCTATTTACGGTCCCAATCGCGCCAATTACAATCGGGCTGGTGGGCGGACGAGCCAAACCCGAGGTCCTCGATCCGGTTGCCGCCTATGACGCCTTTGCGCCTTTCTATGCCGCGTATTCCGCCGGCAGGTCCTGTTACCTAAAAAAGATTGAAGCGATTGTGATTGCGCACGCCCGGGGAGCGCAATCCCTGCTGGATGTGGGCGCCGGCGATGGAAAGCGCGCGCTGCGAATTGCCGAGTCGCTGCGGATCCGAAAATTAGTGCTGCTCGAACCCAGCGCGGCCATGCGGGCCCAGTGCCATGAAGCGGTCGAATTCTGGGACCGTCCGGCTTCCCGGATTACGGAGGCTGGCCCCAGCTTCGATGTGATTACCTGCCTGTGGAATGTTTTGGGGCATCTCGCCGACCGCGAGGAAAGAGTAGATGTGCTCTCAAAATTGAAGGCCCTCCTCAATCCCGCGGGAGCAATTTTCCTCGACGTCCATCATCGCTACAATGCCGCGGCCTATGGCTGGACAAAAACTCTCCTTCGTATGATGCATGATTGGGTGGGCCGCTCCGAACGACATGGAGATGTGACCGTCTCATGGCAGGGGGGCAATCGCCGCATCCTTACCTATGGACATGTGTTTACCCAGGCGGAGATGGACCGCCTCTTTCGCGATGCGGGGCTCAGGGTCGAGGCCAAATGGATCGTGGATTATGGGAGCGGGGGCGAATGCAAATCTCCATTCCGGGGAAATCTGCTCTATCAACTGCAGGCGCCCTGACAAGTGCATGGAGTGCGCCGCAACCTCCCGCTTATGATGCCGCGCGGCTCCGGCGCTGGGAAAGCATATGCTCCTCCACTGTCTTTTCCAGCGAGGAGCAGACAAATTCGATCTGTTCTTCCTGCAGGGAATTGAAAAAGGGAAGACAGAGCAATCGCTCCGCAATGGAAATGGTCCGGGCAAGATCTCCGTGTCTGTATGTGGCATCGCGCAAGACCGGTTGCAGATGCGCTGGGGGAAAATATCTGCCGGACTCAACTTCCATCTGTTTCAGTCTGGCCCAGATTGCATCGCGGTCCGCCCGAGCAAATGTTTCGGGCAGCAAAACCGGATATGTGAACCAGCTCACGCGGCCGTCTGGAAAATAATTGCCGTAACACGTGAGATGTTCACTGTTTCGCAGGCGCTCTTCGTAACTTCGCGCCAGCGCCTCGCGCCTGCTTAGAATCTGCTCCATACGCGAAAGCTGTTGCAGGCCGAGAGCGCAGTTCATATCGGAGAGCCTGTAACTATGTCCGGCCTCCCGGTTCTGAAACCATTCTTCGGTGGAAGAATCGCGTCCCTGGTTCCTCAGCGCCCGCACCCTTTCGGCTATGGTTGCGGAATGGGTGACCAGCGCTCCACCTTCACCGGTGGTGATTTGCTTGTTGGGATAGAAAGCAAAGATTCCAACATCGCCGAAGGAACCGGCCTTGCGGCCATTCACCTCCGCGCCCAGCGCTTCACAGGCGTCTTCAATCACGTATAAGGAATGGCGTTGCGCAAATTGGACGATCCTGGTGATTGCCGCCGGATAGCCGAAGGAATGCACCACGATGATCGCCTTCGTCTTCGAACTTAAGAGCGGCGCGAGGCCCGCTGGATCCAGATTGAATGTGTTCTTTTCGATGTCGGCAAAGACAGGCGTCGCCCGCTCATTCAGAACGGCGTTCGTTACCGCCATAAAACTGAAGGAGGGAATGATCACCTCATCGCCGTCCTTGATTCCGAGAGCGCGGAGGGCGAGCTGCAGCGCGCTGGTCCCGGAATTCACCGTCACCGCATGAGTGAGATTCAAATAAGCCGCGAGCGCCTGCTCGAATGCCTGCATCACGGGTCCCTGGCTTAGTCGCGACGAGCGCAGAACGTCCACCACGGCGGCAATGTCGGCTTCCGTGATCTCCGGCTTTGCAAGAGGGACGTTCATTGCTGCTTCTCCGGCATGGATCGAGACCGGCTCTTTTACGAGAAGGGTCTCGGAGAGAGACACGGAGGAAAGAATGCGCGCGATCTTTTCGGCGGAATGTCCATCGCCATAAGGATTGGACGAATTGTTCAGGGAGGCGCGGAAGTCCTCCCGCAGGGCCATGCGGATGGCCTTTTCTATTTCCCCGCGCTCCGCCGCGCAATCCAGAACATTCTGGCCGCGCTCCCGGCCCTTCTGCCTCATGCCAATGTTCACGGCGGGCAGCTTGAACGATGCTGACTCCATGATGCCGCTGCTGGAATTGCCCACCAGCACCGCCACATGCTGCAACAGGCTCAGGTAAGTGCGGTGCTCTATGCTGGTGATGAAAGTATCGCCGGAGCGGTCTTCCATAAAGCCGCGGATCCGCTGGGAGAGCTCACGGCTTCCCGCGTCCGAGTTTGGATTGATGAACAGGAGCTTCTGCGGGAGCTGCTTCAGCGCTGCAAAAAGTTCGGTGGTCTCGCACAGCGTGTCGCGCGCGATGGTAAGCGGATGGTAGATTACCGCGATAGTGTTTTCATCGAGCGGAATGCCCAGTCTGTTCTCTACTTCTTCCCGCGTGAACAGCGTTCCCTTTGTAAGATGGTCCAGCGACGGACTGCCCACGGTGTGCACCCGCCACGGCTCTTCTCCCATGCGGATGACCCTCTTTCTGGAGTTCTCGGTGGTGGTGAAATGGATATGGGAGAGCTTGGTGAGGGCATTTCTGACTGCGTCGTCGATCGCCCCCATGCTGACATCGCCACCTTCAATGTGCGCGATGGGAATGCGCAATGCCAGCGCAACCGAGGCCGGCGCAAGCATCTCATAACGGTCCGCGATCAGCAGGACCATGTCCGGACGCAGCTTTCCCAGGCAATCCGCCAACCCCAGGGTGGCGACCCCAATCGTCTTTGCCATGCCGACATCGGTGTCGGAGCTCAGCAAGCATTCGATGTTCTCCGTGGTGGCAAATCCATCCGCCGTCAGGTTGTTCGCGGTGTGGCCGAATTCCGGCGAGAGATGTGGGCCCATGGTGATGATTGTAAGTTTGATGTTTGGCTGCCGCGCCAACTCTCTAAGCACCCAATACAGGTGGGAATAATCGGCGCGGGAGCTGGTCACAACCGCAAGTTTTCTTTCCATATCGGCTTTCAACCTCCATGCCGCAGCAGTGTTGGGCTGGGCGCAAAATTCGGTACCAGGCTTAGGACCGCTTCCAGCATCTCTGTTCTGCGGCGTTCGGCGACAATGTTCTCCAGGCGGTGAAGCTTTCGGGTAAATGCCTCCGCGTCGAGCGTATTGCCGCATATGCGGTATATGCCCGCAACCGGGGTGCTTTGCAGATATTCAAAATCATACGTGAGCTCTTCGACCCGCTTCTCGCCGTCCCTCAGCCCCACATAAACCGCAGGTAGATCGTCCGAGGTGGGCTGATGATGAATCAGGAACGCTGCCAGATCACAAAGCTTTTTGGGAGCGCCCATTTCGGGAAGAAGGAATGAACTCTCCGAGAAGGCCAGGGAACGGACCAGAAATCCAGCCGCCTCTTCAAGTGTGACGAAATACCTTAACGCCTCGGGCTCGGTCAATTCGAGGCGTGATTTATTTTGCAGGGCCTGCATCAGTATGGGAACAACGCTTCCCGAGCTGCCCAGCACGTTTCCCAAGCGGACGGAGTGCGCCTGGAATGAGCTGTTTCGGGAAAGCAGAAGCAACTCGGCAATGCGCTTGGACGCTCCCATGATGCTGGTTGGATTTACCGCCTTATCGGTGGAGACATTCACGAACTGCTTCACCCGATAACGCGAAGAGACGTCGAGCAGCTTCGCCGTTCCAAACACATTGGTTTGCAGGGCGGCGAATGGGTCGGACTCAAGCGGGACCAGATGCTTGAGCGCGGCGGCATGAAATACAATCTCGGGCCGGAAGCTGGAGAAGACCTCTTCCAGCAGGGCACTCTCCAGAATGCTTCCATGAACGAACCTGACCTCAGGAAGATCTCCACTGCGTTCCCGGTACGCGCGTGACAAAGCATGCAAGCCGGAAGGCGATTGATCGAGGAGGACAAGGCGGCCCGGCAGCGCGTCCATCAAAAGCCGTGCTAGAGACGAGCCGATGGAACCGCCTGCTCCGGTGATCAGGATTGTCTTTCCCGCAACCAGTTTGTAAAACTCCGATGGAGAGACGGGGCACACCGCGCGACCGAGAAAAGTAGACCAGTCAAGTTGCAAGTCTGGTATCGTTTCCGGCGCTGTGCTCATCTTGCCAGGACCTCGGTGCGGTGCTTCGGTTCGACCGAATGAATTGAGTTTACGGCTAGGATATCAGCCAGGCGCGGCTTCCGGGTCAACGCGCAACGTGACACCCTTAATTTTGTCATCCAGAACGCCGCTCGAGGCCAGCTTGAGAGCCAGGCGCAAATACCATAGAGGCATTCACGGAAAAGGCTATTTGTCCTCACAAAACAGGAACTTCGTGTAATCTTCCGGTATGGGACGCATCCGTGTACTTTCCGACCAGATTGCCAACAAAATCGCTGCCGGCGAGGTGGTGGAGCGTCCCGCGTCGGTGGTCAAGGAGCTGCTGGAAAATGCGCTCGATGCCGGGGCCACCCGCATCCGCGTTGAAGTAGAGGCGGGCGGCAAGAAGCTGATCTCGGTCCAGGACAACGGCTGCGGCATGTTGCGCGATGACGCCATGCTGGCCTTCGAGCG
>CAYTQA010000206.1:0-5854 GCA_964439495.1 uncultured Terriglobales bacterium
CGGAACGCCTGAAGCTGCAATTATGCATGAGGCATTCCCGGGGTCCTTCGCTTGCGCTTGGCTCGCCCAGCGCGGCGCTCTGGATGACAAGAATTAAGAGCGATTCAAGCAAAGTGATAATTCGCTGCCCAGCAATCTTGATTGGAAAAGATCTAAACCTTTAATAAAACTCTCTATGGTTGTCATCCAGAGCGAGCACGCAGTTGCGAGCGAAGGACCCCGAGAGAGTACCGGGCATAAATGCAGTTACGAGCTTTTCAACGAGCATTCCACTCCTGCGATTTGTTTTTGAAACTGGAAACTCGCAACTTGAAACTCGCAGCGAAAGAGTCGAAAAGCCTGAAGCTTCAATTATCAATGAAGCATTCCCGGGGTCCTTCGCTTGCGCTTGGCTCGCCCAGCTCGCCTTGCGCGGCGCTCTGGATGACAAGACTTTAAAAGAATTGAAGAAAATCGGAATGACAAATCAACCGTGTCTTTTCTCTGTGACTCTGTGTCTCCGTGGTGAAATCAAAATGTTTGAAACTCTCTTTACATCCAGAGCGAGCAATTAGTTTCTCAGCAGAAGCTGGCCGGCGGATGAGAAGACGTTCTTACGGACCAGGCTGGTGCTGATGAGGCAGGTCAGTCCCGAGGAGGCGAAGATCATGGAGATGACCACGAACTGATAGATAGCGGCATAGAGCGGAGGAGAGCCGGAGAGGACCATCCCGGCCATCAGGCCGGGGATCCATACAATGCCAAGCGAGCGCAGGTTGTCAATCGCCGGAATCAGGCTTGCCTGAAAAGAATTTCGCACCATCCCCGAGACGCTCACTTCAGGGGAAGCGCCCAGGGCCAGGGCAGACTCGATCTCCCCAATGTGCGACACGACTTCGGAGCGGAAGCGCTCCAGGGCGATGGCATTGGTGTTCATGGCATTGGCGATCAGCATGCTGCCCACCGGCACCACCGAGGTGATGCTTCCTTCGATCACTCCCGCCCAGGTCATCAGCGCGATCACCGATCCCGAGCCGATTCCGATGGCGTAGGTGGAGACGGCGAAGGAACCGGGAAGCGTCTTTGTGCGGCGCGCCGAGGTAGCGGCCGCGGCCACGATCATGGCCGCCAGAAGAAAGATGCTGATCCATCCCGGGCCATGCAGCAGCAGGATCAGGACCGAGCCCACGGCGATGATCTGAAGCAGGCCGCGGACCAGGGCGATGGCCAGCTCCCGCTCCAGGTGAATGCGGCGGTAGCGCGCGGCCAGCACTACGGCAAGGGCCAGCGCCGAGGAGATGGCCGCCTGCACGAAGCCGTAGACAACGTGGTCAGGAAAGATTTTCTTGAGCATGCAAAACCTCTTCCGTGGGACCGGTTGCGATTAAGCGTCCGCCTCTGAGCACGGCGACGCGCCGCGCCAGGCGCCTTGCCTGTGCCAGATCATGGGTCACCAGGATGCAGGTGACAAGCTTTTTCCGCTGGATGTCCCGTATCACCGTCTCCACCTCCAGCCGCGCATTGCCATCGAGGGCTGAGGTGGGTTCATCCATCAGCAGCAGCGAGGGCTGATTCGCGAGCGCCCGCGCAAAGCTCACGCGCTGCGCCTCGCCACCCGAGAGATGGTTGACGTCCTCGCCGGCAATTCCGGCCAATCCAACGCTCTGGAGCAAGGCGGCAATCTCCTCGTCCCGCACCTCCGCCCCGCGCTGCGCCGGCCCAAACCTGATGTTAGAGGCCACCGTCCCGGGAAACAGATAAGGCCGCTGCATCACCATGCCAATCCGGGTGCGCAGCGATTGCGTGGAGAGCTCGCGGTAGTCCCTGCCCTGCAGATAGACGGCGCCGCTGGTGGGCTCGTCCAGGCGGTTGAGCAGCCGCAAAAACGACGACTTGCCCGCGCCGCTCGGGCCAACGATTGCGAGAAGCTCATGCTCAAAGACCTCCAGCGTGATGTCGTCCACAATGGTCTTGCCGGCGATCACCCGTCCCAGGTGCTCCGTTCGCAGATATGGAAGCGCTAGGGCCGGGCTGAAATTATTGTCTGCAGAAATCATCATGGGTCCCGCGGAATTTCCTGGAGCTTCGCGTAACTGCACAAACTGGTCCAAAAAGTATTTCGCTTGCCTAAGCGCTGCCGATGAGCACGCCGGTGATGAAGACCAGAATGCCTCCCAGAATCACCTGCAGGGTGGCCGCGAAAACCGGGGTCTCCATATAGCGATGTCGGATCCAGGAGATGACGCTCAGTTCGAGCAGTACCACGATCATGGCGGCGGTCATGGCGACGGTAAAATTTGTGATCAGGAAGGGAAGGGTATGGCCGATGCCGCCCAGGGCAGTCATCAATCCGCAGATCAGCCCGCGCAGCCAGGGATGGCCGCGTCCGGTGAGGGAACCATCATCGGAGAGCGCCTCGGCAAAGCCCATGCTGATGCCGGCGCCGATGGAGGCGGCAAGTCCGACGGCAAATGCGTCCCAGGTATTGCGGGTGGCAAGCGCGGCGGCAAAGACCGGCGCCAGCGTGGAAACCGAGCCATCCATCAGGCCGGCCAATCCGGGCTGCACGATTTGCAGCACAAAAAGACGGCGGTTGGCCTCATCTTCCTGCTGCTTCATGTCCGTGTGCAGGTTGTCTTTTTCGAGTGCGTCGGCGCGGTCTTCGTGGAAGCGCTCCTCCTGGGCAAGGTCGTCGAGCAACTGCCGGATGCTGGCGTCCTGGGCGCGGGCCGCCGAGCGTTCGTAAAAGCGGCGGGTCTCCGCCTCGATGGCGCTGGCATGGCGGCGGACGGTATCCAGCCCCAATGGGCGCACCAGCCATACAGGCTTGCGATTGATGAACCCCTGCACGTCCTGGCGGCGGATCAGCGGAATATGCTCTCCAAACTTTTCCCGGTACAGATCGATCAAACGGCGGCGATGTCCGGACTCCTCCACCCGCATTCCATCGAAGAGCGCGGCGGTGGCCGGGAAGTCCTGCTTCAATCCGTCGCTGAAGTCGGCATAGACGCGTTCATCTTCTTCTTCGAGTGAGATGGCCAGAGCGAGGATTTCACGTTCGGAGAGGCTTTGGAAGCTGCGCATAATTGGATAATAATATCCGAGAGCCTCCATTTCGGGGGCGCCGCTTCATATCCAATTACCGTTTCTTTGCCTGCTCGCTCATCGGGGCCAACAGATTGTCTTTTCGAGTCGCGGAGGTAATCTGCCCCGTTACCGCTGAAGATTACTACCGTAAATTGCCAGGTCTGGAGGGGACTGTTAGCCTGCAATTGATCAGCAGAGTTGGCAATACGCTTTCTCTCGTCGAACAACTCTGAGAACCCACGGCCGATGTGGAACTACCCACATCGGCTTTTTTTGTGGTGGCCGGAAAACCTGAAGCTGCAATTATGCGCGAGATACTTCCGGGGTCCTTCGCTTGCGCTCGCCTCGCGAGGCGCTCTGGATGGCAAAGGGGATAGTCAGCTCTACCACACCCCTTTATCGCTGCCCGTAATCTTATAAGCCACCGCCGCGGCGGAGGCCAGAGGGGGAAGCAGGCTCAGGCGGAAGGTCGCCGGAACGTCGCCGCTGAAGGCGGTCCTGGTGAGCTGATGAGTATACAGCGCGGCCCCTTGCGGTACCATGGGAACGCGCAGGAAGCGGGCGCGCGGCTTGATCTGGTCGCCGCCGAAGCGCGCGGCCGAGAGCACGGACTGGGGCAGATTCAGCGCGGCGCCGCGATAGCGCTTCACATGGTCGGAGACAATCACCATATAAGTAGCGACGCCCGGCCAGATCCCGGCTTTTTCGCTGCTGCTCTGCAGCTCGGCAAAATTCAACTCGCCGGATTCGATAATCGCCGCCGAGTTCACAAGATCGCAGACCCGGAAATAAAAGTGCCGGTACATGCGTTGCAGGGTAGCGACGATGATCCGCTCTTCCGGCGCGGGGACGAAATATGTGTGCCCGGCGACCGTCTTTTTATGGCGGCGGGTCACAAAACGTTGCGCGAGCTGGGTATGCTCGCCGGTCTGGCCCAGGCGCTGGACGTGCACCTCAACCGATTCCTTCAGTCCGGGTACGGCGAAGTTCCATTTGTTGGCTAAACGGTCGCCCCAGCTTCGCGGCTCCACATGGGCCTTGAGGCGTTTGGTCATGACTTCCACAATCTGCTGCTCGTCGGCCGTCGAATAGAGGTCGAGGTCGTTGCCCAGGTCGGGCCAGTGGTCGAGCGACTTCATCACCGTGGTCCGGCAGCCGGCGGCCTCCAGCTCATTGCAGATGGATTCCAGCCAGTTCAACGCGTTGGCGATCCGGGCGCGTTCGCCTTCGAGCGCTTCAGTTGCCCAGGTGGCCAGGTCGGTATTGCCTTCGCGAACGGCATAGGGCGCGATGACCTGCATGGCGCGGACCACTACATGGTGTGAGTCCGCCAGGGAGAGGAAATCTTCGCGTTCCTTCTCATTGAGCGAGCTGACCAGGGCCAGGGCTTTTTGGGGTTGTGAGGGATTAAGGGTAAGGCTACAAAGCGCGTCCAGATATTCCGATTCTCGAGCTACTGCTGCGGCCATGCGAAAGCACCCCGGGAAGAGTCTGTAACAATCTATTCATATTTATGATGTGAGCCGCTGAATAGGAGTTGCAGCTCTCAATCGCAGGAAAAGGTTTTTACAATCGTTGGAAAAATCCAGATGGAGGCTGCGGGTATAATCAGGCTTTCCCAAAACCAGGGGAGCTTATCCAAGTTTCCCCCTTTCTGGGGCGGGGTACGGAGCAAATTTGGCTTATAACGACCTTAGAGAATGGATTGCAGCGCTGGAAAAAGCGGGAGAGCTCCAGCGGGTGCGCGCGGAGGTGGACCCGGTGCTGGAGATCGCCGAGATCACGGACCGCGCCTCCAAGTCGGGACGGAATGGCCAGGCCGGGAAGCGGGCGCCGGGGGGGCCGGCGCTGCTCTTTGAGAATGTGAAGGGACATCCGGGGGCGCGTCTCCTGATTAACCAGTTCGGCTCGGAGCGGCGCATGCGCATGGCCCTGGGAGTGGACTCCCTCAGCGACATAGCCGAGCGCATCAAGGCGCTGCTGAATATGAAGTCGCCCGAAGGGCTGCTCGACAAAATCAAGATGCTGCCCCTGCTCGCCGATCTGGGAAAATTCTTCCCCAAATCGGTTTCCACCGGCCCATGCAAGGAAGTCATTAAGAAAGACAAGTTCTCGCTGCTGGATTTCCCCATATTGCAATGCTGGCCCCAGGATGCAGGCCGCTTTATTACCCTGCCATGCGTGATCACGCGGGACCCGCGTACCGGGAAACGGAATGTGGGCATGTATCGCATGCAGGTCTATGACGAGCGCACCACCGGCATGCACTGGCAGCGCCAGAAGGTGGCCGCCGAACATTATCGTGACATGCTGCGCGCCGGCGCCGCCGCGGGGGCGGGCAAGTCGGCGGAGGTGGACATCATGGCCCGGTCGTCGGGGGGCGCGGTGCTGGCCTCGGGGGAGCGTCCTTCGGGCAAGCTGGAGGTGGCGGTCGCCATCGGTACCGATCCGGCGCTTACCTTTTCGGCGATCGTTCCCGCTCCTCCCGAGGTGGAGGAATTCATCATCGCCGGCTTTCTGCGGCAGAAACCGGTGGAACTGGTGAAGTGCGAGACGGTGGACCTCGAAGTTCCCGCCAACGCGGAGATCGTGCTCGAAGGGTACGTTAATCTGGATGAGCTGCGCTCGGAGGGCCCTTTTGGCGATCACACCGGCTTTTACACCCTGCCGGACGATTACCCGGTCTTTCATGTGACCTGTGTTACGCATCGCCGGGACCCGGTCTATGCCACGACCATCGTGGGCAAGCCGCCGATGGAAGATGCCTGGATGGGCAAGGCGGTGGAGC
>CAYTQA010000207.1:0-5853 GCA_964439495.1 uncultured Terriglobales bacterium
GTAGTGGCAAAATTCAATACCGCATATATCTGGATGATTTCGGCGGTCGCGGCACTCGGTGGGCTGCTTTTCGGCTACGACTGGGTTGTGATCGGGGGCGCCAAGCCATTCTACGAAAAATTCTTCCATTTGACTGACGCTTCACAGCAAGGCTGGGCCATGAGCTGCGCACTGGTCGGCTGCTTTGCGGGAGCGCTGATTTCCGGCGGTCTGAGCGACAGGTTTGGCCGCAAGCGGCTGCTGATCGTTGCCGGATTGGTCTTCGCTCTGTCATCGGTCGGAACGGGGATGGCGCCCACCTTCTGGGTCTTCGTGCTGTGGCGCATCATGGGCGGCCTGGCCATAGGACTCGCCTCAAGCCTTTCACCGCTCTACATCGCGGAGGTCGCGCCTGCGCGGTTTCGCGGAAAGTTGGTATCGCTGAACCAGTTGGCGATCGTCATTGGCATTCTTCTGGCCCAGTTGGTCAATTGGATGATTGCAAAGCCTGTGCCCGCCGATGCCACCGCGTGGCAGATCCTGCAGTCGTGGAATGGCCAGGTCGGATGGCGCTGGATGTTTGGGGTGACGGCGATTCCATCCGTCTTCTTTTTTGTCGCGACATTTTTCGTTCCTGAGAGTCCGCGATGGCTTGCGAAGAACGGCGCGCCGGAGAAGGCCCGCAGCGTGCTGGCCCGCATTGGCGGCGAGGTGTATAGCGACCATGCGCTGCGTGAAATCGAGCTCACCCTCACCGATACGACGACAGGGAAGGCGGATTTCAGGACACTGCTCGATCCGAAGATGATGAAGGCGCTGCTTCTTGGGGTCGCGCTGGCGGTATTGCAGCAATGGTGCGGCATCAATGTGATCTTCAATTATGCGGAAGAAGTCTTCTCCGCCGCGGGATACAAGGTTTCCGACATTCTGTTCAACATTGTCGTGACCGGAGCGGTCAACCTGATTTTCACCTTTGTGGCGATCGGCACCGTGGACAAGCTCGGACGCCGCCTTTTGATGTTGACCGGTTCGGCGGGGCTCGCCCTCATCTATACCTTGATTGGCGCTTTCTACTACATCCACAGCCACGGTGCGCACATGCTGGTCCTGGTGGTCGCGGCCATCGGTTGCTACGCGATGTCACTGGCGCCGGTGACCTGGGTGGTGATCTCGGAAATATTCCCCAACCGGATCCGCGGGACCGCGATGTCGGTTGCCGTGACCGCGCTCTGGATCGCGTCCTTTATCCTTACTTATACGTTTCCTCTTTTAAACCGGGGCCTGGGCGCTGCCAAGACCTTCTGGATCTACGCGGGAATTTGCGTGGCCGGCTTTTTTTTCATCAAGGCCCGCCTTCCGGAAACCAAGGGCAAGACGCTGGAAGAGATTGAGTCCTTCTGGCAGTAAGCCAGCGATGCTTATGGCGAAATGCGCTCCAGCTTGATTGCGGTGCTGTCGTAATCGCCGTGCAGCGCCAGCGTGAGGCCATGATGCATCAGGTACGCGCCGGTGAGCTGTTCGGGGAGCGCGGACTTTTTCGGCCCAGGTTTCCCATCCAGCAGTGTAAGCGAATAACGGGCATTGTCATCCAAGCCGCGCAGCAATACAGGGGAAAGCCTGCGTCCGAACTGCTGGGAATGCAGGAATGCAAATAGCACCGCCTGCGACCTGTCCTGCGAAAGATATTCATTGGCGATAAAATTTCCATGGCTCTGCGCGGGAAGCCGGTAAAGCGCGCCATTCTGCACGGTTTCACGAATGGATTTGTAATCGCTGATCATTTGTTTGGCCTGCGCGAGTTCCTCCGGCCGCCACCGGTTCAGGTCCGCGCCCAGCCCCAGGGCGCCCTGCATCGCGACCAGAAAACGGAATTGCAGCGGCACGCTGCGCCCATTGAAATTCGGGACGTCGGTGACCCAATCCACCATGATATGTGGCGTATATGCATAGGTGAAACCCTGCTGGAGGACAAGGCGGTCGAAGGCTTCGGTATTGTCCGAAGGCCACACCTGTTCAGCCCGCTGCAGAATTCCGAGGTCGACCCGGCCGCCGCCGCCGGAACAGGACTCGATTTCGAGAGCAGGGTGCTTGCTTCGCAGCCGGTCCAGGATGTTGTAAAGGTTCTGCGTGTAACGTACCCAGATGTTCTTTTGCTCCTCGGGAGGAACTTCCGGCCAGCCGGGCTCGCTGAAATTGAGATTGTAGTCCCACTTCAAGAAGGCAATGTCATTCACGGTAACAAGCTGGTCAAGCCAGTGGAAAAGGTACTCGCGAACATCGTCTCGAGCAAGATTGAGAAGGACCCGCTTGTCCCGTTCCGAGAGCGGACGGCCTGCAAAATGCATGGCCCAATCAGGATGCTTGCGATACAGATCGCTGTCCAGACTGATTGTCTCCGGCTCAACCCACAGCCCAAAATCCATTCCATGGTCCTTCACATAACGGATCAGCGGGCCGAGGCCGTTGGGGAATTTTCGCGGATCGACATTCCAATCGCCCAGGTGATCGTACCAGCCGGCATCCATTACGAAGCGTTCCACTCCCAGGCTTGCCGCTTTCTCGGCAAGGGCGCTTTGTCCCGGCAGATCGAGGTTTCCGCCCGTGGCGTAATAGGAGTTGTAAAGCACCGGGCGAGTCCGCGCGCCGGAGCCGTGGGGCAATATCTCGGTCCGTTCAAACTGGTGCAAAATACGCGAGGCGCCACCGATTCCCTGGTCCGAATAGCCTGCGTAAAACGCTGGAGTAGTGAGGGACGCGCCAGGAAGAAGCCGATAACCAAAATCGAACGGATTGTAACCACCGGTGACGCGTACCTGCCGATTCGTCTGCTCAATGGTCAGCCGCCAGCTTCCGCTCCAACCCAACGCTCCGAACCAGACAGGACCGTGCTCATCATCTTTGTTATTCTCCCGGTCCAATGCAAACCAGGGATTAAATTGCACGCTGGTATTGCCGCGGCGGCTTTCGAGTATCTTCGATCCGGGGTGCACCGGCTCCACATTCATTTGCCACTCGTCAGCCCAGCGCCCGGTCAGGTAGCGCAGGCGATAGCCTTCTCCTTGCGGAGGGTACCAGACCGCCGACTGCGCGCTCTCCAGCGTGACCGGTTTGTCGGTGCGGTTCTCAATGGTGGCCTCGCGGCGCACCATGCCGGTGAGCGGATAGATGGTGTAATGCAGGTGGACGAACAGAGGACGCTCGATGTCCTTGAGCGTTACCGTCAGCGAGTTGCCCGCGATCCGATGGTCCACATAATGCAGGATGAGGTCGCGATTGCCATCGGGAAAGGTCGCCTTGATGCTCGGCTCCGAGTAGAAGCCAGCTCCCCATGCGGGATACTCCTGCGGTGTGAAAGTCGAGCCCAGATCGAAGCTGGACCAGTCCGGCAGGCTATGGACGGCGGCGAAATCGCCGCTGATATGTTCACCCCAGTAAATGTGTTGCAGCACCCCTTGCTCATTGATGCCGAAGGCATAGGAGACCTTTCCGGCATCCAGAATAAAAACCTTGGTCGCCTCCACAAATCGAATCGGCGGTTGCGCAACTGCCGCGGTCGCGGCCGAAATTGCAAAGAAAAACAGTATCCAGCCCAGCCTCAATGAGGTATATGCAAGTTTCATAGGTAGAGATGGTCCAATCGGTAGTCCTGGTGGAAGTTTGAGGAAGCGCGACAAGGTCCGTGAACGATGGTTTTTCGTCCTTAAATCAATGATGCCATGGTATCGAATCCGCAACACAAGATCGAGCACAATATCCAAAGAATAAATGTCCATCGCCAAATTGCGCATCCATAAAATGTTCCGCATTCGTCCGGTGATTGAGTCTTATTGGTAAACTGCTGAATTGATTCTTTGGGGGCGATACACGAGGCAGATGCCGGAAAGGCAAAATAACAATGATGAAAAAATCCGCAACGAGCTGGCTCAGATCATCCGCAATTTCCCGCAGGGATTTCGTTCAAGGCGGCGTCATGGGCGCGATCGCGCTGGCATTCCGTCCCGTGTTGTCCTGGGGAAGCGCCATGGGGCAAAGCACATCTCGCCAGAGCGGTCCCGCCAGGCGAACGATGTCTCTGGATCGGGATTGGCTTTTCGGCGGAAAGCTCAATCCGGCCGCCACCGCGCCGCATTTTGATGATGCGGCTTTTTCGCGGGTCAGCTTGCCTCACTGCGTCACCAGGCTATCCTGGCAAAACTGGGAGCCGGCGACATGGGAGGATGTTTGGATTTACCGCCGGCATTTTAAATTGCCGCCGGAGTTCAGGGGTTTGCGCGTGTTTGTGCATTTTGACGGCGTCATGGTCGGGACCACGCCAACAATCAATGGCCATTCGCTGCCGCAACACCTGGGGAGCTACCTTCCATCCCATTACGAGATTACCAACTGGATTTCGGATAATGAGAACGTGCTGGCGGTGACCGTGGATTCCCGTTGGAGCAATGTGCCTCCGGAAGGCTCGCCCAAAGGACCAACACAGGTTGACTACCTCGAGCCGGGCGGCATCTACCGTTCCGTCCGCTTGCAGGCGGTGCCACAAACGTTCATTAGGGACGTTTTTGCCAAGCCGGTACAAGTGCTTGACTCCAGCCGCAGGATAGAAGTCGTTTGCTCTCTCGATGCGGCCCTGCCGGTCTCCAAACCGATTCAACTCCAGGTGGAATTGAAGGATGGTAGCCGCGTGATCTCGCGCGCCCGGCAGACATTGCATCTGACTAAGAGCGGTCAGACCGAGGTATCGCTGACCCTGTCGAATCTTGGAAACGTCTCGCTCTGGGATGTAAACGCGCCCCATCTCTACCAGGTTGTGGCCACGCTCTTCATCGAGGGAGAGCCGGTGCATGATTACCAGGTGAGGATCGGCTTTCGCGATGCGCGGTTTGAATTAGATGGCTTTTTTCTCAATGGCCGCCGGGTGCAACTCTTTGGTCTGGACCGCCATGAATTATTTCCCTATGTCGGGGGCGCGATGCCTGCTCGCGTCCTGCGCCACGATGCCAACATGCTGCGCCGCGAGTTTAACTGCAATATCGTGCGCTGTTCCCACTATCCGCAATCTGAGGCATTCCTCGATGCCTGCGACGAGTTGGGGTTAATGGTGTGGGAGGAGGTCCCTGGCTGGCAGTACCTGGGCGATGAGACATGGAAGGAGCTGTTGGTCCGCGATGTGAGAGACATGGTGGTCCGGGACCGAAACCGTCCTTCGATCGTCATCTGGGGGACTCGTGTCAATGAATCGGCGAATGATGTGGCGCTCTATAGGCGGACGGAGGAGGTGGCGAAATCGCTCGACGATTCCCGGCCCAGCTCCGGCTCAATGACCCCGGATTCCAGAAAGGACTGGCAACAGCATTGGCATGAAGACGTCTTCGCCTTTGACGACTATCATTCAGCCCCCGACGGGAGCGTAGGCATCGCGAACCCAACCCCTGGCGTGCCCTACATGCTTGCGGAAGCGGTCGGGCAATTCAATTACACTCGGGGCAAGGGCTTTGACAGCAAGTATCGCCGCGCCGGCGACGTGACGATGCAACAGCAGCAGGCCCTGCGGCACGCGCAGGCCCACAGCAAGGCCGCCCAAAACCCGCGCATTTGCGGAGTGATTGCCTGGTGCGGATTCGATTACGCGAGTTTGATTAACTCGTACAATGGAGTGAAGTGTCCGGGCGTGGCCGATGTGTTCCGCATTCCGAAGCTGGGCGCCTCGTTTTATCAGGCGCAAACCGCTCCGAAGTCCCGGCCCGTCATCCAGCCCAATTTCTATTGGGATTTCGGGCCGCAAACGCCCCATGGCCCGGGCAACAAAGCCGCTATCTTCTCCAACTGCGACCGATTAGAGTTGTTCATCGATGGCCGTCAGCACGCCACACTCCATCC
>CAYTQA010000208.1:0-5847 GCA_964439495.1 uncultured Terriglobales bacterium
AGCGTGGCAGCGTGCTTGATATGCCGCTCTATCCCGGCGACCCGCTTACCCCCGGAGTTGGGGCTACGGGCAATGTAAAGCGCCTTTCCATTAAAGAGGCGCCCACCATGACCAAGATTCCCGTGCTGCCCATCTCGTATGCCGATGCCCAGCCGCTGCTGTCCGCGCTCCCCGGACCTGTGGCCCCGGAGGCCTTCCGCGGAGGGCTCCCTATCACTTATCATCTGGGCCCCGGCCCGGCGAAGGTCCATCTCAAGGTGCAATCCAACTGGGACATGCAGAAGGTCTACGACGTCATCGCAAAAATTCCCGGCTCGGAACTGCCGGATCAATGGGTGATTCGCGGGAACCATCATGACGCCTGGGTGAATGGAGCGGAAGATCCTATCTCGGCGCAGGTCGCCTTGCTGGAAGAGGCGCGCTCGCTGGGCGAGCTGATGAAGCAAGGCTGGAAGCCGAAGCGCACCATTATTTATTGCGCCTGGGACGGAGAGGAGCCAATGCTGCTCGGCTCAACCGAATGGGCGGAATATCATGGCGACGAACTGCGCCAGCATACCGCCATCTACATCAACAGTGACGGAAACGGCCGCGGCTATCTCGAAGCCGCCGGCTCCCACTCGCTGGAAAAATTCATCAATGGCGTGGCGCGCGATATTGTAGACCCGGAAAAGAACATTTCGGTCTGGAAGCGGCGTCAGGCTGGAGAGATCGCCTTTGGCAAGCCCGAAGAGCGCAAGGATGCGCGCTCGCGCAATGATCTTCGCATCGATGCCCTGGGCTCGGGCAGCGACTACACCGCCTTCATCGACCACCTTGGGATTGCCTCTTTAAATCTCGGCTATGGCGGCGAGGACGAAGGCGGGATCTACCACTCCATCTATGACGATTTTTACTGGTACACGCATTTTTCCGACAAGGACTTCGTCTATGGCCGCGCCCTCTCCCAGACCGTGGGGACGGCGGTCATGCGCTTCGCCGATGCCGACGTGCTTCCTTTTGACTTCACCGATTTTGCCGATACCATCCATCAATACTCTGACGAGTTAAAGGCACTTCTCAAAGAGCGGCAGGACGAGGTGCAGGAGCGCAATCAGCGCTTGGACGATGGCGTTTACAGCGCCGTCTCCGATCCGCGCAGGCCCACCCTGGCGCCCCCTCGCGAGGACATTCCGCCATACCTGAATTTCGCTCCTCTGGATAATGCCGAGCACGCGCTCAATCGCAGCGCCGAGCATTATTCCCGGGCAGTCAAGTCCTTCCTGGCGGGAAACTCGCCCCCGCAAGCCGCTTCCCTTCAGGATATAAACTTGAAGCTGATTGCGACCGAGCGGCGGCTGTTGAGCAATGATGGTCTGCCCCGCCGTCCGTGGTACAAGCACCTGATCTATGCTCCCGGCTTTTATACCGGCTATGGAGCTAAAACCATTCCCGGCGTGCGCGAGGGCATTGAGGAGAAGCACTATCCCGAGGCGGAGAATGAAATCTCCCAAGTAGCCAAAGCATTGCAGGACTATGCGGCAGCGGTGGATGAGATTGCCTCGGAGCTTCAGGCCGCGCGGTAATTGGCACTCCGGAAACATGGAAGGAAGGAACACGAATGAACCGAACCTGCTCGAAGCTTCAATATGGATTGCTCTTTGTCTCCTGCATTCTGCTGCTCTCTCCCGGCATGTGGGCGCGGACCCGGACCAAACCGGCAGCGCGCGCACCGCAGGCTGGCGGCAAGGACCCGCGGCTGGCGAAGGCTTATCGCTTCGAGCAGGGGGGCTGGCTCTACGTGCATCTTGAAGGCACTCCGGCGCAGATCGGATATCAGCACGGCGCTCTGCTCGCGCCCGAGATTGCAGACGCCTTCCACGCCATCCAGCTCAGTGACACGCATCGCACGCAACGCGATTGGGAGTTCTTTCGCAAGACCGCGCGGGAGGTCCTGTGGCCGCGGATTGACGCCGAATATCAGGAAGAGCTGCGCGGCATCGCCGAAGGGCTGAAGGCCGCTGGAGTGGACCTCGACGTCTATGACGTGGTGGCGCTCAACGCCTTCGAAGAGGTCCCCGATTACTATCTCCCCTGGCTCAATAAAAAGGAGCGCGCCGCCAATGCTCCCCGGCTGGTGAGTCCCGGCAATTGCAGCGCCTTCATCGCCACCGGCAGCTACACCCGCGACGGCAAAATCGTGATCGCCCACAATAATTGGACGAGTTATCTTGCGGGCGAGCGCTGGCGCATCATCTTCGATATCGCGCCGCAACACGGAAACCGCATTCTCATGGACGGCTTCCCCGGCGTGATCACCAGCGACGATGATTTTGGGGTGAACGCCAGCGGCATCATGATCACGGAAACCACGATCACCCAGTTTGAAGGCTTCGATCCGAATGGCAAGCCGGAATTCATGCGCTCCCGCAAGGCGCTGCAGTATGCGAATTCCATCGACGATTACGTGCGCATCATGCTCGACGGCAACAACGGCGGATATGCGAACGACTGGCTCATCGGCGACCGCAAGACCGGAGAGGTCGCGCAATTCGAGCTTGGCCTGAAGCACTCGCGGGTCTGGCGGACCAAAGACGGATATTTTGTCGGCTCGAATTTTCCCAGCGATCCCGCGCTGATGAAGGACGAGGCGCCGGAGTTCGATACTCATGACAATGGCAGCTCTCCCAATGCGCGCCACGCCCGCTGGGAGCAGCTCATGAAGGATTCAAAGGGCAAGCTCGATGTGGCCCTGGCGGAACAATTCCTTGCCGACCACTTCGATCCAATTGAAAACAAGCGGCAGGCGGATGAGCGCTCGCTGTGCGGGCATACGGACGCGAGCCAGCGCGGCATTCCACAGTGGGGCTGGGGCCCATATTATCCGGGTGGCGCGGTCCAGGGCAAAGCCACGGACAGCGACATGGCGCAGAACATGAGCTTTGTGGCGCGGGCGGGCCATCCCTGCGGAGAGGACTTCCACGCCGCAGAATTTCTCGCCGCCCATCCCGATTATGCGTGGGAAAAACCGGTGCTGCGCGACATGAAGGCCGGCCCCTGGACGACCTTTAAATCCGGCCAGCAGGCGGAAAAGTAGCTCCTGTCGAATCCTCCAAACGAAACCAGCGTCACGACATCGCCGTGGGTGAGATCGCTGCGGGTGCCCCACTCTTCGCGACACGCTCTTTGTGGCGCGAAGGGTGGGTTTAGAAGGGTAGGTTTAGAAGGGTAGGTTGAGAAAAGTAGGTCCAGAAGCGTGGGTTCAGATATGAAAAAATTTCAGTTGAAAAACATCGTGGTCCTGGCCCTGCTCCTCCGTCTGGCTTACCTGACCTTCGGACATACCTATCGTCCATCCCGAATCGACGGCACCTTTGGTATTGGATGGGAGACAGGACGGATTGCAAGCGCCATCGCCACCGGACACGGCTTCAGCGATCCGTTTTACGGCCATACCGGTCCCACCGCCTGGATCGCTCCGGTTTATCCCTATCTGCTCGCCCTTGTCTTTAAAATATTCGGCGTTTATTCTCCACTCTCCTCGTGGGTCTCGCTCAGCCTGAATTGCCTCTTCTCCGCCCTGACTTGCATCCCTATCTATCGCATCGCGGAACGTTGTTTTGGCGTTCGCGTGGCGCAATGGTCGGCGTTGCTGTGGGCCGTCATTCCCTATGCGATGTACTGGGCGGTGCGCGTCCAATGGGAGACCAGCCTCACTGCGCTGTTGCTGGCCATGGTCTTTTGGGTGGCTTTGCAGTTGAAAGACTTGCGGTTGAAAGACCAGCAAAGCAGCGGGAAGGCTTCCCGCTCGTTATGGATTGAATTTGGAGTTTTGTGGGGATTCATCGTGCTGAGCAATCCTTCCGTGCTCCTCTTTCTGCCCTTTTGCGGATTGTGGATCATCTGGGACGCCCCGCGCGCGCACCTCGCCAACTTCCTCCTCGCCGCATTGATCTTTTTGCTGATGATCGCCCCATGGACGGCGAGAAATTATCGCGTCTTCGGCAAATTTGTCCCGCTGCGCGGCAATTTTGGCGCGGAATTTCGCATGGGCAATGGACCGGACGCCAACGGGCTCTGGCTCTTCTATCTGCATCCGGTGAAGAATGAAATTGAGTTTGACCATTACCGGCGCATGGGAGAGCCCGCGTATGTGAAGTCGCGCCTGCATGAGGCGCTGGTTTATATCAAGGCCCATCCCGGCCAGTTTGCGGCAACCAGCGGGAAGCGCTTCATCTACTTCTGGTATGGAACGCCGCGGACCCAGGAAGGAGCAGCGGTGTACTGGCTGCGGAATCTCCTGTTTTTCGGCTCTTCGCTCATTGCATTCCTCGGCCTTCTTTTATGCATCAAACGGCGGGAGCATGGGGGCCTCCTGTTTACATGGCTCCTGCTTTCCGTGCCCCTGGTCTACTACATGACCTATCCGCTGCCGCGCTACCGCCATCCCATTGAGCCGGAGATGCTGATCCTGGGCGTCTACCTCTTCCAGCAGGCGGACGGAAAACGCCCGCTGTACCAACCAAATTCCGAGGCCCGGAGGACCGTTCGATAGTGGGAAACGTTTGTAAAAAAAATAAAGTCCCGGTAGGGACGACTGTATCCCCTGGCAATGCCGCGAACGCGCTTAATCCAAAGTCCCGTAGGGACGAAACAATCTGTAGCCCGGCATGGCAATGCCGGGAACGCAAGAAACCAAACGCGAGTCCCGTAGGGACGACCGATAGTAGCCCACCGATTCATCGGTGGGTAGGAACGTTATAGAGAGGCGAGTCCCGTAGGGACGACTGGACCTACCGGAAAAACGAATAGGCGGCGTAAAAGAAATTGGAATCGAGGCCCGGATTGTACGGGTTGCCGGTGTTGGCATTGGAGATGTGGTGGAACCTGTATCCCACGGTGACGCCCCTCGACTCGCCCTTGAAGATCTGCACCCCTGTCCCCGTGGAAAAGGTGAAATTGAAATTGGCGGAGCCGGGCGTGGGCGTCTGCCGCGTGAAATAAAGCAGGCCGCCATTGATGTTCACAAATGGCTGTATGCGCCTGCCGCGCCGGAAGTTCAACTGGAAGCCCACCGGGGTGGTGCCCATGCCATAGGTCGTCCGCCGGCCCAGATAGATGCGCCAGGCCGCCGGGACCAGACTGGGCCGGGCGATCTCCTGTCCGAGGAAGGTGGGCTGCGAGACCAGCGCCACCGGGACCACGTCCGCGATATATTTGAAGGCCACGCGCTCTCCCGCCAGCAGCACGCGCGCATATCCAAAGCCCGCCATGAAGAGCTGCCGGTCCTGGGAGACGCCAATCCGCTCCAGCGGCATCGGCGAATATCCTCCCCAGACGTTGTACTCGGTCGCGCCCTGGGCCTCGGCCATCGCCGGAGGATGGTCCTGGTGAATGACGGAGGGCTGGCCTGGGCTTTGCGCCGGTGCGCGATCGGGGCCTTGCGCAGCGTGATCGGTATTTTGTGCGCCCGCAAAGTTCGGGAGCAGCGCCCACAGGAGCGAGATCAGCAGCAGTTTGCGGCGCAGGCGGTTACGAGACATGAATGGATCGGGTCAGCGTGGGCAGAAGGGTCGGCATGGCGAAAAACTATGATAGCAGGGCGGTGTGGTTGGATGAGAACCGCGCTTAAACATCGCGAGAGGGAGCGAAGGTTCCTTCTGGTGCCGCAACTCACCCTTTCAGAACTTTCTGGATTAGCTTATGGAAGAAACCCTATAATGCAAAAAGAAATAATCATCATTGTGGGGTGGGATGGCTCGTTCTGATCTTCTTTTGAATTTGGTTCGGGCGGGAATGCGCAACGAGCAATCTCTTTTCAAGCAGACCGTGGAGGCGCTTATCGCCGAAGAGCGCGCCAAACATCAT
>CAYTQA010000209.1:0-5826 GCA_964439495.1 uncultured Terriglobales bacterium
GCGACATGGTCCCCAACCACATCATGCAGCTCATCACCCTTACCGCGATGGAGCCTCCAATCTCCTTCGCCGCCAACGCGGTGCGCGATGAGCAAGCCAAGGTGCTGCACGCGATCCACCCCATGAGCGCGGAAGAGGTCCTGCATAACAGCGTGCGCGGGCAGTATGGCCCAGGCGTGACTGTTAAAGGCGAGCGGCTGCCAGGATATCGCCAGGAGCCCAGCGTCGATCCAGCTTCACGGACGGAGACCTATGTCGCGCTGAAGCTTACGGTGGATAGCTGGCGCTGGGCAGGGGTGCCGATCTATCTGCGCACCGGCAAGCGGCTGGCGCGCCGGCACACGGAGATTGCGATCCAATTCACGCGCGCCCCCTTCGTCCTCTTTCGGGAGACCGACGTGCAGGACCTTCCGAGCAATCAACTCGTAATCAGTATTCAGCCGGAAGAGGGGATCGCGCTTCGTTTCGGAGCGAAAATCCCCGGACCGTTTGTGAAAATAGGGCCCGTGGACATGAATTTCAACTACACCGATTATTTCGGCATCTCTCCGCAAACCGGATATGAAGTGCTGCTGTATGACTGCATGATCGGCGATGCCACGCTCTTTCAGCGTTCCGATATGGTGGAAGCAGGCTGGAGTATTGTGGAGCCTGTATTAGATGTCTGGAAGGCGCTGCCTCCACGCGATTTCCCCAATTATGCGGCCGGCAGTTCGGGACCGCGTGAGGCCGATGAACTGCTGGCGCGGGATGGACGCCAATGGAGGAGTTTGAACTCATGATTCTTGCAGGAGATATTGGAGGCACCAGCGCCCGGCTGGCATATTTCGATGTGGTGCAGGGCCGCCTCTCTATCCAGGTCGAGCACATATACCGAAGCCGGGAATATCGCGGCCTCGAAGCCGCCGTTGCGGAATTCATCTTCGAACAGAAGCTGAAGGTCCAGGTCGCATGCTTTGGCGTTCCCGGAGCGGTGCGGAGCCGCACCGTCGAGACCCCGAACTTGCCGTGGAAGATTGACGCCACTGTGCTGGAGCGTGAACTGGATATCGCGCGCGTGTTCCTGCTCAACGATCTCGAAGCCACCGCGCATGGGATTGGAGAGCTGGAAGAACAAGACTTTGCCGTGATCTCTCCGGGCGCCGGAGATCAGGCCGGCAATCGCGTGGTCATCGCCGCCGGTACCGGACTGGGGGAAGCAGGATTGTATTGGGACGGCAAGGCCCATCATCCTTTCGCGGGGGAAGGCGGCCATGTGGACTTTGCGCCCGTCACCGACCTGCAGATCGAGCTGCTCCAATTTCTACGCAGAAAATTCAAGGGCCGGATCAGTGTCGAGCGCGTGCTTTCGGGGCCAGGGCTGTTCAGTATTTATGAATTTCTGCGCGAGACCGGCAAGGAAAAAGAAGAGCCGTGGCTCAGGGAACAATTGCAGCAGGCGTCAGACCCTTCGGCGCTGATCTCGCGCCATGGCATGAATGGCGAATCGCCCATTTGCGATCTGGCGCTGAAGGTATTTACCGAAGTCTACGGCTCCGAGGCGGGAAACATGATGTTAAAACTCATGGCCGTGGGCGGAGTTTATATCGCGGGGGGCATTGCGCCGAAAATATTGCCCAGATTGCAGCGGGCGGAATTCATGCAGGCATTCACCGATAAGGGACGTTTGTCGCCATTGCTGAAGCAGACCCCGGTGCGCGTTGTTCTGAATGAGAAAGTAGGGCTGCTGGGGGCCGCGCATGTGGCCATTTCCCACTCGCAGGCGCGCGTGGAATCCCTGGTGTAAGAAGTGCGGGAAGAAATTAAGCGTATGAGCCAGAAGTTTGAATTTCGTGTTCTGCCCGGCATCCCGGCAATCGCCCAGGCAGCGGCGGACGAGTTCACGCGTGTTGCGCGGGAAGCCGTGCGCGATCGCGGCATCTTTATGGTCGCGCTTCCCGGCGGCAGCACACCGAAGGCGCTTTTTTCATTGCTGGCCGAGCGCACCGTCAAAAAGGTCCCGCCGGAGGTGCCGTGGGCGCAGACTCATCTCTTCCTGAGCGACGAGCGGTATGTGCCACCCGACCATCCGGACAGCAACTTCCGTACGGCCGACGAAGCGTTGATCTCCAGGATTTCGATTCCGCCTTCCAATGTGCATCGCGTGGAAACCGAGAATCCGGATGCTGCCTTCGCGGCCGCGGAATACGATCAGGAGATCGCAAATGTGTTTCATCTGGAAGGCGATGCGCAGCCGCGCTTCGACCTGATTTTTGTGGGCATGGGGGCCGATGGGCATACCGCTTCGCTCTTTCCCGGGACCCGGGCTCTGCATGAGCTTAAGCGGCGGGTGGTTGCAAACTGGGTCCCAAAGCTGAATACCTTTCGCATCACCTTCACGCGTCCCCTGATCAACAATGCCGCGGAGGTGATCCTGATGGTTTCCGGCGCCGACAAGGCCCAGGCGCTGGCGGGGGTCATGGAAGATGACAGCGGCCCCGACGAATATCCCGTGAAGTATGTTCAACCCACCCAGGGCAAGCTCCTATGGCTGGTGGATGAGGCCGCGGCGGGGAAGATCAAATCTCTGCCGGCGGCTGGAAGTTGAGATGATGGGCCTCGCCGAATGAGCCATGAGCGCAGTCGTCTTCAGGAATTTCAGGAGCACAAGGCAGACTGGAAGCACTGGGGCCCCTATCTCAGCGAGCGCGCATGGGGCACCGTGCGCGAGGACTATAGCGGCAACGGGGACGCCTGGAATTATTTTCCGCACGAACAGGCGCGCTCCCGCGCTTATCGCTGGAACGAGGATGGCATTGCCGGAATCTGCGATCGCAATCAGTACCTCTGTTTCGCCCTCGCCTTCTGGAATGGGAAAGACCGCATCCTGAAGGAGCGGCTCTTTGGGTTGACCGGGCCGCAGGGCAACCACGGCGAAGATGTAAAAGAATATTACTTCTACCTCGACAACACGCCGACCCACTCCTACATGAAGTTCCTCTACAAATATCCGCAGGGCGCATTTCCTTATGAGCGGCTGCTGGAGGAAAACCGCACGCGCACCCGCCTCGATCCTGAATTTGAGTTGCTCGACACCGGAATTTTCGATCAGGACCGCTATTTCGACATCGTCGTCGAATATGCAAAGGCCGGAGTCGAGGATTTGCTGGTTCGGATCACCGCCACCAATCGCGGGCCCGATCCGGCGCCGCTGCATCTTCTGCCCACCCTCTGGTTTCGCAATACATGGTCCTGGAACGGAAGCCCTGGCATCAAGCCGCTTTTGTCCGCGGTAAATAATGAAGAGGGAATTCAGACCATCAATGCGCAGCATGCGGTCCTGGGAGAGCGCTGGCTGGTATGCGGCGGGAGTCCGGAGCTGCTTTTCACCGACAACGAAACCAATAGCGCGCGGCTTTTCGGCGGAAAAAATCCCACGGCTTACGTCAAGGATGGGATCAACGATTATGTGGTCAATGGGGCCGCTGGAGCTGTAAACCCCGAGCGCCAAGGCACCAGGGCCGCCGCCCATTATGCGGCAACCATCGCTCCCGGCGAATCCTTTACCGTGAAGTTGGGCTTAATCAGCCCGGCATATTACAACCACGCGCGCCATTCTTCGCTCATGCGCCAGGAGTATGACGACGCCTTCAAGGAACGCCAGCTTGATGCGGATGAATTTTACCGCGAGGTGGTCCCGCAAAATCTTTCTTCCGACGCGAAAAATGTAATGCGACAGGCATTCGCGGGGCTGCTATGGTCCAAGCAGTTCTATAACTACGACGTCCGTACGTGGCTGAAGGGCGATCCCGCGCAGCCTGCCCCACCCCTTGAAAGAAACGGGGGACGGAACCGCGACTGGATCCATCTTTATGCCGAAGATGTGCTCTCCATGCCGGACACCTGGGAGTATCCCTGGTTCGCCTCGTGGGACCTGGCATTTCACAGCCTCTCGCTGGCGCTGGTCGATCCCGAATTCGCCAAGCGGCAATTGGTCCTGCTTCTGCGCGAGTGGTACATGCATCCCAACGGGCAGGTGCCGGCCTATGAGTGGTCCTTCGACGATGTGAATCCGCCGGTGCATGCCTGGGCCGCTCTGCGGGTCTACCAGATAGAGCGCCGCATCGCCGGGAAGGGCGATTACGGGTTTCTGGAGAGCGTCTTTCACAAACTGCTCATCAACTTTACCTGGTGGATCAACCGTAAGGACCTGCTGGGAAAGAACATCTTTCAGGGCGGCTTCCTGGGCCTGGACAATATCGGCGCCTTCGACCGCAGCGCCCCGCTTCCCCAGGGCGGATACATCGAGCAGTCCGACGCCACCAGTTGGATGGCGATGTATTGCCTGAACATGCTGATGATCGCGCTGGAGCTCGCCTTCGCGGACCCCGTCTACGAAGATGTCGCCAATAAATTCTGGGAGCACTTCCTCTACATCGTGCGCGCGATGAATGACCGCGATGCCGATGGGGAAGGAATGTGGAACGAAGAAGACGGCTTTTACTATGACATTCTGCGCATCCCGAATGGCCCCAATACTCCGCTGAAGATCCGTTCGCTGGTGGGGCTGATTCCGCTCTTTGCCGTCCAGACCATCGAGCCCGGACTGCTGGACAAGCTGCCGGCCTTTGCCAGAAGGATGAGCTGGCTGCAGGAGCATCGTCCCGACATGACCGGCAACGTTACACATATTTCCTCCGGCGGAGGGAAAAAAGAACGGCAGCTCTTGTCCATCATGGACCCCGCGCGCCTGCGCCGTGTGCTTTCCCTCATGCTGGATGAGCGGGAATTTCTCTCCCCCTTCGGCGTACGCTCGCTTTCCGCGGCCCATCGCGAGCATCCGTTCCAGTTCGAGGCGGGAGGGCGCAGGTACTCGGTGGATTATGAGCCGGCGGAATCGACCAGCGGACTTTTCGGAGGAAACTCCAATTGGCGTGGCCCGGTATGGTATCCGATGAACTACCTGATCATTGAATCGCTGCAGAAATATCATCATTTCTGGGGCGACAGCTTCAAGATTGAATGCCCTACCGGCTCGGGCAGGCCCATGACATTGGGGCAGATCGCGGTCGAGCTCTCCCATCGTCTGAGCAAGCTCTTCTTGAGGAACGAAGAGGGCCGTCGGCCGGTCTATGGCAAGGCGGAAAAGTTCCAGTCGGACCCGCACTGGCGCGATCTGGTTTTATTCCACGAATATTTTCATGGGGACAATGGCAGAGGCCTGGGCGCCTCCCATCAGACCGGTTGGACGGCCCTGATCGCCAAGCTGATGCAGCAGAATGGAGAACCGCAGTCCGGGAATGGGGCCAGATCGCGGCGGAAACCCTGAGTCAGAAGTGGCCTCCTTCCTGGCGCACAAACTCCGGCCTTTTGCTGGAAGGTGAATCCTGTAGCTTCCAGGCGCTGCTCTGCCAGTTGTCTTTTCTTTTGGTCTCTGAATAGAAGGGCGGCAGGACCAGCATCAGATGACGCGCCAGCGCCTTAATATAAGGTTCGTAACGTTCGCGCAGCCAGGTAAGCTGGCACTCGGAATCCGAGTCGCAGGCCAGGGCGGCGCCCGCAGTTTCCAGGGCGCGCATCATCTTCCGCATCTCTTCAGGGGGCAGGCGATCGCCATCGCCAATGGGAGCGGTATTGAATACCTGGGAAAGATCCACCACCGCATGGCGCGCCATGGCGTAGGTCAACTGAGCCTGATGCTTGGGCACGCCATCCACGCCGGAGATGATCAGCGCCGAGGTATCGAGAATCACGGTGAGCGCGGCCAGCCAGGATTCATTGTCATGCTGCGAGCGGAAATAGGCGAGCACCGGGTAAGAGAGATGGCTCTCCAGCACCTCGGCGGCC
>CAYTQA010000210.1:0-5814 GCA_964439495.1 uncultured Terriglobales bacterium
CAGCGAGGCCGGATCATATGGCAAGGACGTGCGCGGCATCATCCGCCAGCACCAGTTCCAAAAGGTTGAACTGGTAAAGTTCGCGAACCCCGACGACTCCTACCAGCAACTTGAAAAACTGACCCATGACGCGGAAACCGTGCTTCAGAGGCTGGGATTGCACTATCGCGTGGTGGCCCTATGCACCGGCGACATGGGTTTTTCATCGGCCAAAACCTACGATATTGAGGTATGGCTGCCAGGACAGCAGCTCTTTCGGGAGATCTCTTCCTGCTCGAATTTTGAGAATTTTCAGGCCCGGCGCGCCAACATCCGCTTCCGGCGGGAGGGGAAGGGCAAGACGGAATTCGTGCATACCCTCAATGGCAGCGGACTGGCCGTGGGCCGCACCTGGCTTGCAATTCTGGAGAATTACCAGCAGGCGGATGGAAGCGTCCTGGTGCCGGAGGCCCTCCGGCCCTATATGGGCGCGGAGAGGATCGTTCCCCGCAAGATTGCGTGAGACGGCGTACCGGAAAAGTTCGTTGCTATTCCCGGGCCGCGACTCTACACTATTTTCGTCACTGGCTTCGCCATGGCATGGCCACAACTTGCAATTATGGACATCCGTAAAACTCTTAAAACTTACATTTTTTGGACCCAGGAACGCGGCAGCATGCATTATGACGTGATGGTGTCCGTCATTCTGGCCTTCATCTTTATTACTCCCCATTACGTAAGTTTCAACGACAAACCCACCGCTCGCCTGCAACATCCAAACCAGATAACCATTACCCCAGACGGAACATCCGGTTTTATGTACGAGATCAGCGCGAACGATGTGCTTTTGCCACAATCTGTCGACATAAAAACCGAACTGGCCCGCGTGCTCGAGCCCGCGGTCGGAAATGTTGAGATTCTCCGCTATGAGATAGTGCGCGACGATAAGGGCAGGGTGACGGCCTATCGCGCGTGGGGACAGCATCCCTGAAATCGGCGGTTTGAAGTGGCTTGCGCAGGCAAGCGGAACGGAAACTTATGACAAGGAAGTGGTTCTTTCTATCGGGCTGTCTTCTGTTGCTGAGCGTTTCCGCATTTCCCGGGAATGCCCCCGGCCAGAACACCACACGCACTTCTTCCCCGGCAACGGCCCAGAAAGCTGATTCCTCGCTGGAAACCGTCCTCAGCCAGATGGACGCCGCCGCCGCCAAATTCCGCTCGGCTCAAGCTGATGTTGTGTGGGTCCAGTATCAAAAAGTTGTGAACGATACGGACACTCAGCAGGGCAAGATCTACTTTCGCCGCGGCAAGAAAGATACCCAGATGGCGACTGACATCACCTCTCCCGACAAGAAATTTATCGTCTTCTCCGATGGCAAGGTCCGCCTCTATCAACCCACAATCGATCAGGTGACCGAATACAATGCCGGCAAGAACCGCGACGAGATCGAGAGCTTCCTCATCCTGGGCTTTGGCGGACGCGGGCATGACCTGCCCAAGAGCTACGATGTGAAATTCGATGGCTATGAAACCATTGACGGCGTGAACACCGCAAAGCTGGAGCTTACGCCCAAGGCAGTGAAGGTGCGGAACATATTCTCGAAAATCATCCTTTGGATGGATGCGTCCCGGGGGGTTTCGCTCAAGTTGCAGGCCATTGAGCCGAGCGGGGATTATCGCACCGTGACCTACACCAACATTAAGCTCAATAATAAGGTCCCGGACAACGTATTCAAGCTGCATACGACTGGAAGCACAAAGGTTGTACGTCCCCAGTAAACATTAGTAAACAGTTTCATGCGACAAAACTCTTCCATCAGAGTAGAAGGCATCTTATACTGCGATGGCGGTAGCAACGGAATCGGGCTCGGTTCCGTCATATAGTATGCAGCGGTAAATTTCCAGGGCGGTGTACATTGGCGAAAGTTTTCACAATACCGGTCGTTCCCGGTCCCATGCGTCGCAAGAATGAGCGCAACTCCGATAAGCGTTATATCGAAGGACAGCGTTTGATCGTGGAGGCGATGCGTTACCTGATTCGGGCAAATCCCGAGGAGAACCGCGAAGCGGTGGGCTTGCTCTCGGAACATTTCCGGACGCAGTTCCGCATGTCGGACCGTCCCGAGCTCGACTGAACCCAAAAAACAATCACTGATTTCGCATCACCGATCGAAAACCGGCGCGGGTAGCCTGCGCCCATGCCGCAGGCTGGCGGTCCCCGCTCCAGCCAGGACCATCACTGCCGGATAGCATTCCAGCGTGTACCTCGGCTCCGGATTTTCCAGCGTCGCCAATGCCACGGACCGCAACAGAATAAACAGGACCAGCAATCCCCCGTATTTCACGCCGGCGCTGCTTCGCGTCCCCAGCAGCGCCGCCAGTAAATACAGGATATTCAGCGCCAGGAAGCCGACCGCGATCACCGTCTCCGAGCTATCGGCAAACTCCCACCAGCGAAGCTCCACATTGAGCATTTCCGTCCGCGGCCGCAGCCACATGTCCGCGGTCCGCAGAAAGGGCAGCCAGATGTAATAGCGGAAATAGGAATGATGGATGCGCTCGCGCGCCAGCCCGGCAAATTTCCGGTCGAGTTCGGGAGAGACGGTCAGCGACTGGTTATAGCTTTCGATGATCTGCCGCGTGCGCTGGCGCTCTCCGCTGTCATCAAAGGCGCGGGCCGGTAGATCGTTAAAATCGATTGCTTCTCCAGGCACACTCCAATAAACATCGTTGGTGGACACAAATTCCACGCACCATGTTTTCACCCAGCGATTGAAGCCCATGGGGACAAATTCGCCGGGAGCATTCGCATATCGTGGCGCGAGCGGCTGAAAGACATGGAAGACGCGCCAGTTGCGGAGCGTCCACGGAACAAGCGGCGCCAGTGAGACGATGGCGAGAATGATCGCTCCGGCGGCCAGGCGCGAGCGCCCTTCCCTTTGCATCCTGGAGAGCTTGAACCAGCATCCGGCCAGATAAATGAGCAGGGCTGCCAGCAGAATGCCGCCATCCGGACGCAACAGTATGGTTGCGGCCACGCAGAGCCCGCTGAGCAGCCAATAGCGCCGCCCTCCCGGCTGCTCCATCGCGCAGACCCATGCCAGCAGCGCGCCCGCCACGAAAAAGATTGAAAGTGTCTCGGTCAATGGGGCCGCGCAATAGTTGGCGGTAAACGGACAAAGCGCAGCCAGCGCGAAAGCCGCCAGCGCCGCCCGCTCCGAGGCCATTCTGCGCGCCGCCTCCGCCACCAGAAAGCAGGTGGCCAGATCGATGGCAAGCTGCGCCCGCAGCACGGCGGTATAGTGCTCCATCCCAAAAATCTTGAACATGACCGCCAGAAACGCGGGGTAGCCGGGCAGGCGGATTAAAGTGGGAGTGGGAACGCCCAGCTCACGCATCCCGAAGATGCCATCCTGCAGCCAGGTTTTGGCTATGTCGCCATAGACCAGCGAATCGCCATCGATAACGGCGAAATGTTTAAGAAAGTAACCGCGCAGCGCCCATCCCGCCAAAGTGAAGACCAGAAAGAAATATTTATGCTTGAGCAGGAAGGGTCGCATGGTTCGCCATCCATACTAACTCCTGCGGACGCGGATTGTGGAGATGGTGATGGGCTGGATACCACCGTAACCTTCCCGATGTTTGACGCTGCAAGGGCCGCCACTTACGATTAATATGACCCTTGCGACCTATGGCAAAGCCCATTTTTTACGATCCCCAGCTCAAACGCTGGAAGCGATTGCGCCGCGTGCTGGATATTGTCGGCATCGTCATCACGGTGGTGATCGGTGTCTTTTTATTTACCTCGCTGCTGGGAGAGCCCTTGCCCAGCCTGTTTCTCCCTGTCCCGAAGCACACATACCGCCCGCTCCCTGTCCGCTACCGGGACCGCCAGCATCCGCAGCGCTATGGCAGCCATCGTCACACCAGCAAGCCGGCTTCGCAGGTGGTGCTCAACCAGGAGCCTATCCGGGCAGCCTTCTTCGTTACCTGGGACGCCGGAAGCTACGCCTCCCTGCGTGAATACCTCCATCAGATCGATCTGCTCTATCCCGAGTGGCTGCATGTGCTCTCCGCGGATGGACGCCTGCAAGACGTGGACGCCGCCAACACTCTCTTCGATGTGATCGATGCCAACGGCAAAATACGTCCGGTGGACGATAAAGTCATGCACCTTATCCGCGCCGAAAAGGCCGAGACCGAGGTCTTTCCGCTGGTCAATAACTACGACCCGGTGGCGCAAAAGTGGCTTCCCACGGTGGGTGATTTCCTGAAGAACGCGCAGGGACGCCAGAATTTTCGCAACCAGATGCTGACGTTTCTTTCCAGCAACTCCGATTTTCATGGCGTCTCCCTCGATCTGGAGGAGATTCCCACCTCCGCCCAGCCCGCCTTCAACCAGCTGGTTTCGGAACTCGGCTCCGATCTGCATGCCCGCGGGATGAAGCTCTACGTCAACGTCCCGGTTTCGGACAACGATTACAACTACAAAAAGCTCGCGGATGCCTCTGATGGATTGATCCTGATGAACTATGACGAGCATCAGACCGAAAGCGCGGCGGGACCCATTGCCAGCCAGGAGTGGTTCACCAGGAACCTGCGGGAGGCCGTGAAGGCCATCCCGCGCGAGAAGATCATCTGCGCCATCGGCAACTACGGCTATGAATGGACCTCAAGAACAAAGGGAAAAGGGGACCGTCCCGTGAGCGTCTCTACGCTCTCTGTCCAGGAGGCCTGGCTCAAGGCGCAGGAATCGGAGTCGCCGGTCGAATTCGATCAGGATTCGCTCAACCCGCGCGTCGGGTTCACGGAAGATGACGGCACCACCCACCAGATCTGGTTTTTGGACGCGGTGACCGCCCAGAACCAGATGCGCGCCGCCCGCGATCTTGGCATCCGTACCTTTGCCCTTTGGCGCCTGGGCTCGGAAGACCGCTCCATGTGGGAGATATGGGACCATCCCCTGCATAGCGATCCTCGCAGCCTCGCCAATGTTCCCCCCGGACAGGATGTCGCCGTGGATGGAGAGGGCGAGGTCCTGCGCATCACCCAGCGTCCCAGTAATGGAGCTCGCACCGTTATCTACGATCCAAAGCTGAATTTAATCAATGGAGAGGCCTTCACCAAGCTGCCGACCCCGTATGAGCTGATGGCCTACGGAAGAAAATCAAAGCAGGTCGCCATCACCTTTGACGATGGGCCCGATCCGACTTACACGCCAAAGATCCTCGACGTGCTCAAGCAGAAAAACGTGAAGGCCACATTCTTCCTGATCGGTCTTCCGGCGCAGGACAATGCGGGATTGCTGAAGCGCATCTACGATGAAGGGCATGAAATCGGCAATCACACCCTGACCCATCCCGACATCAGCGAAATCTCCCGGCTGCGCATGGAAACCGAAATCAACGTTACCGAGCGCCTCTTTGCCAGCAAGCTTGGGGTGAAGCCGCTTTTCTTCCGCGCCCCTTACTCCATCGATCAGGAGCCCGACACCGCCGACGAGGTGAAGCCCCTCGAAGAGGTGCAGGACATGGGCTACATCACTATCGGCGACAAGATCGATCCCAACGACTGGGAGACCGTGCTCCACCGCACCGGACAGCAGATCGCCGACAGCGTCTTCAGCCAGCTTCAGCAGGGAAACATCATCCTGCTGCACGATGGCGGGGGAAACCGCACGGAAACCGTCAAGGCGCTGCCCCTTATCATCGACGGCCTGCGCCAGAGAGGCTACCAGATCGTCTCCGTCTCCGACCTGCTGGGCAAGACGCGGGCGGAGGTAATGCCGCCGCTTAGCTCCGAGTCCGAGCGCCTCGAAGCAAAAATCGACAGCCT
>CAYTQA010000211.1:0-5764 GCA_964439495.1 uncultured Terriglobales bacterium
AACGCCCACGCCTTCGCTCAGCAATCCGCCGGGATTCATGCGCAGATCGAGGACGAGGCCTTTAATATCGCCAAAGCTGTCGAGGGCCTGCTGCACCTCATGATCGGTGGTCTCCTGAAAACCGTTCAGGTGAATGTAGCCGATGCCGGGACGGATCTCAAACGCCACATCCACGCTGTTGCGCGGGATCTCGTCGCGAGTGACGCTGAACTCCAGCGGCTTCTCGGAGCCTTCGCGAATCACGGTGATGTGCACTGTCGTGTTCTTGGGACCCTTGAGCAGGTCCGCGACCTCGGTCACCGTCATATTGTCGGTGGGCTTGCCATCGACCGCGGAAATCACGTCTCCGGGACGGATGCCCGCCTTATATGCGGGAGTGCCCACAAATGGGGCAATCACGATGACTTTGTTGTTCCTCGGGCCGACCTGCATGCCCACGCCGTAGTATTTTCCGCGCTGGTCTTCCCGCAGCAGGGCGTAGGATTTGGGATCGAAGAAGTTGGAGTGTGGATCGAGCACCCGCAACATGCCGGGGATGGCGCCGTTATAAATTGTCTTGTCCGCTTTTACCGGCTCGGCATAGTTTTGTTCGACCAGTTCATAGACTTGCGTAAACTGGCGCAGGTTATCGCGGATTTCGCTGTCGCTGTCGCCGGCATTGACGCCGCTGCGCTGAGCGAAGACCGCCCCCAGGAAACCGCAGGCAAGAATGAGGATTAAAACGAGGAAGAGAGAGCGACGAGAACTACGAGCCATGTACTGTCCTTTGATGGCCTTATCCAGTGCTCCTAACCGGAGCAGAGGACTTCATTTGGAATTGAGGTGGCCCAGCAGCTTCACTGTCCAGCAACCTCGTTCGAGTATACCATTGATGCCCTGGGATTCAGGCCTATTTTTCGGCCCATCCGACACTTGATTGGATGCCATCACGGGCCGCGCAAGCTGTAGTTTTTAGACGTAGTAAAGGACAAATGGTTTCAGAACAGGCCGGTCCCAATTGGGCCTTCCTCCTGGGATTCCATGGAAATTTGCCGGGCCCGGGAATTGCTGGGTTTGCCGGATAGAGGTTAATATTGTTTTATGAATCTCGGCTTTCCGGAAATGCTGTTCCTCTTCTTTTTGGCCTTAATCATCTTTGGACCCAAAAGGCTCCCTGAGATTGGACGTCAGATCGGGAAAGGACTGGCTGAGTTCAAGCGCGCCAGCAGTGAATTTCAGGCCCAGATTCATGACGAAGTCCGCAAGCTCGAGCTTGAAACCGAGCTCAAGAACACAATCGCTCCCTCGCCCCAGCAAAGCGCTGCGCTGCAAAATACGGTGGCATACACCCCTCCAGGATCGGCATTAAGTTCCGATACAACTTCCGTCCATCCTCCTACTCTCGATGGCGACACGCTGTCGGATGGCGTGCAAGAGCCAGCGGGCAGTGAAAATTCCGGGCCGCTGCCGGAAGCGGAAAAGAGCGTTTCAGCCCGCGCCGTAGGGGATTCCGGAAACCGGGCCGATGCCTAAGGACATTGAAAGTGTAGTAGAACGGGCCCGCGCGAACATCACCTCCCGTGCCGATCTGCCGGGGATGAGTCTGCTGGAGCACCTGGAAGAGCTGCGGCGGCGCATCATCTGGTCGGCATTGAGCGTGGTAGTCGCTTTTCTGGCCGCCTGGCGGTATTCGGAAAAAATCTTCGCTTATATGCAGGTGCCGATCGTATCCGCCCTGCGCCAGCACAACCTGGACCAGCAACTCGTCTATACCAATCCCACCGAGCCGTTCAATATCTATCTGAAGATCGGATTTTTGGGCGGTATTTTCTTCGCATCTCCATTCATTCTTTACCAGGTCTGGTTATTTATCTCGCCCGGACTTTACCGCCATGAGAAGCGCTATGTCGTGCCTTTCATGTTTGCCACGGTCGGCCTGTTTCTGGCCGGCGGATACTTTGGCTACAAGATGGTGTACCCGGCGGCATTGGACTTTCTGATTGGTTATGGCCAGCAGTTCAAGCCCATGATCACCATCGGCGAGTACACCGACCTATTCCTCACCCTGATCATCGGGCTGGGGGTCGTCTTTGAGCTCCCGATCCTGATCTTTTTCCTCGCCCTCATGGGAGTGGTCTCGGCCCAATGGCTCTGGAAAAACCTGCGTTATTCCATTCTGGTCATATTCTTTATTGCCGCTGTCGTGACCCCCACGACAGACATCCTCAATATGTGTATATTTGCAGCGCCGATGGTTGTGCTGTATCTTTTGAGCATCGGTATTGCCTGGTTCGTCCACCCAAGTCGACGTAAAGCCAGGCTGGAGACGTAGCAGTCTTCGCATCAGGGCAACCTGACTTCAATCTTGAGTTTCTGACTTAAGTTAGGCATCTCCTGGTTAGGAGTTTTCATGCTCAAGAAGTTTCTCTCCGATTGGCCCCTCCTGAAGCAGATTCGAGAAGGTAAAGACGGTACAGGTCCTGAAGCGATGAGCGAACGGACCCGCAATCTTGCGCCGAAAACCAATGGCGCCGATGTGGCCCGCTCCATTTGCCCTTATTGCGGCGTGGGCTGCGGACAACTGGCCTTCCATAAAGATGGCAAGCTCATCAGCATAGAAGGAGACCCGCAATCGCCCATCTCACGCGGACGTTTGTGTCCCAAGGGGGCGGACAGCTTCGAGCTGCTCACGCATAAGGGGCGCCAGCAGAAGGTAAAGTATCGCCGGCCCTATTCCACCCAATGGGAAGAGCTGGAGCTTGAAACCGCGATGGACATGATCGCGGACCGGGTGTGGAAGAGCCGCAACGAGACCTTCGAGGAAGAAAAAGACGGCCATCCGATCATGCAGACCAAAGCCATTGCGCATCTGGGCGGCGCGACCCTGGATAACGAGGAAAATTACGTTATCAAGAAGCTGTTTTGCGCCGGGCTGGGGATGGTCTGCATCAGCAATCAGGCCCGTATATGACACAGCTCCACGGTGCCCGGTCTGGGCACCTCATTCGGACGCGGCGGCGCCACCACCGCGCAGCAGGACCTCTCCAACTCGGACGCCATCCTGATCATGGGATCGAACATGGCGGAGAACCATCCTGTGGGCTTCCAGTGGGTGATGGAGGCGCGCAAGCGGGGCGCGAAGATCATCCATGTCGATCCACGCTTCTCCCGCACTTCGGCAATGGCCGACTACTGGGCGCCACTGCGGGCGGGCACGGACATCATCTTCCTGGGCGCTCTTATCAATTACGTTCTTCAACAAGGCAGGGAGTTCCGCGAATACGTGGTGCATTACACCAATGCGGCCACCATCCTGCGCGAGGACTACAAAGATACCGAAGACCTCGACGGGCTTTTCTCCGGCTGGCAGGAAGATTCGCAACAATATAACCCGGAGACCTGGCTCTATGAAGATGCCTCGAAGAAGAAAACCGAACTGCCGGGCCACGAGCCCTCCGGAGGTGGCCATGGAAAAGACCGCGGCGGAGAGGCGGTAGATTTAGCGGAGCACCATTCCGATCCCACGCTGCAACATCCACGCTGCGTTTTTCAGGTGCTCAAGAGGCATTTCGCGCGTTATACCCCGGAGTTGGTGGAGAGCGCCTGCGGAGTCCCCAGGGAAAAATTCCTGAAAATCGCTGATGTCTATACCTCCGCCTCGGGGCCGGAAAAAACAGCAGCAATGTGTTACGCGGTGGGCTGGACACAGCACTCGAAGGGCGTTCAGATCATCCGTTCGGCGGCCATCCTCCAGCAGCTTCTGGGCAACATTGGCCGTCCTGGAGGCGGCATCCTGGCTCTTCGTGGGCACGCCACCATCCAGGGTTCGACCGACGTTCCCACGCTTTACGATATCCTTCCCGGATATCTGCCCATGCCTTTCCTTACCAAAGGGGAGTACACGCTGCAGGAATATATCAAGAAGCATGGCTCGCCTACCGGATGGTGGTCGAATTTCGATAAGTACATCATAAGTCTGCTGAAGGCTTATTACGGAGAAGCCGCCACGAAGGAAAACGACTTCGGATTTTACTGGCTGCCGCGTGTCACCGGCGATCATTCCGAGCTGGGCTACTGGCTGGATATGCAGGACGGCAAAATGCAAGGGCTGTTCGTGATGGGGCAGAATCCCGGGGTCGGAGCGCCCAATGGACGTCTGCAACGCTCCGCATTGTCCAAGCTGAAGTGGCTGGTGGTGCGCGATTTCGTCGAGACCGAAACCGCCTCCTTCTGGCTGGACTCTCCCGAGGTCGACAGGGGCGAGCTGCGTCCGGAAGAAAACGCGACGGAAGTTTTCTTCCTGCCGGCGGCGGGCCATGTGGAAAAGGAAGGATCGTTTACCAACACGCAACGCCTGATCCAGTTCCACGAAAAAGCTGTTGAGCCGCCAGGCGATTGCCGCAGCGAGACCTGGTTTATCTACCATCTGGGACGGCGGCTGAAGGAAAAAGCCAAGGCGGAGCCTTTGCCGCGCAATGCCGGCCTTAATGCCCTCACCTGGAACTATCCGGTCGAAGGCGCGATTCGCGAGCCCAAAGTAGAAACGATTGTAAAAGAGATCAACGGCTACAGGGTCGCCGATGGCGTTCTGGTCGGAGGCTTCACAGAGCTGGCTAACGATGGTTCCACTGCCTGCGGCTGCTGGATTTATTCCGGAGTCATGCCGAAAGAGAATGAAAACAGGGCAAAGAAGAGGGAACCGGTTGATTTTCTCGGCCATGGCTGGGGATTCTCCTGGCCCGCGGACCGCCGCATTCTTTATAACCGGGCCTCGGCCCGTCCCGATGGCAAGCCCTGGAGCGAGCGCAAAAAGCTGGTCTGGTGGGATGAGGAGAAAAAGGTCTGGACAGGGACCGATGTGCCCGACTTCATCAAGGAGAAGGCCCCTGACTACCGGCCCAAGCCAGGCGCCAAAGGAATGGATGCGGTGGCTGGCGATCAGCCATTCATTATGCATCCTGATGGAGTGGGCTGGCTTTTTGTTTCCAGCGGACTCAAGGACGGGCCGCTTCCGGCGCATTACGAGCCATTGGAGTCCCTCTTCCACAACCCGCTTTATCCTAAACATGACATCAATCCGGCGGCAAAAAAGAGGGAACGGCCAGACAATGCGTACGCCCATCCAGGCGGGGATGAACGTTATCCCTTTGTGCTCACGACTTATCGCCTGACCGAGCATCACACTGCCGGCGGCATGTCGCGCACGCTCTCTCATTTAGCTGAGTTGCAGCCGGAGTTGTTCTGCGAGGTTTCACCGGAGCTGGCGGAGGCCGCCCAACTCACCCATGGAGATTTCGCCACTATCTCGTCGCCGCGCGGACTGGTGGAGGCGCGAGTCATGGTCACGCCGCGCATGCGCCCGATCACGGTGGAAGGCAAGACCGTCCATCAGATCGGCCTCCCTTATCACTGGGGATACAAGGGGCTGGTCAGAGGCGATATCACCAACGATCTACTGGCCATCTCGCAGGAGCCGAATGTCCGCATCATGGAAACCAAGGCGCTGGTCTGCAACATAATCCCCGGACGCCGTCCACGAGGAAAGGCAGCGCTGGATTTCTTAAGCGCGGAGCAAAGGAAAAGAGCATGAGCGTTACCGCCTTCTTAACCGATTCGACCCTGTGCATCGGCTGCAAAGCCTGCGAGGTGGCCTGCAAGGAATGGAATGGAGTTGCGGAAGATGGGCTCGACTGGAGCGGCCATTCCTATGACAACACCGGCGCGGTGGGCCACTCCACCTGGCGGCATGTGAAGTTTGTGGAGAACTGGCCGGAGACAGGCGCGG
>CAYTQA010000212.1:0-5682 GCA_964439495.1 uncultured Terriglobales bacterium
CCGGGCAATATCGCGCCTTATGGGAGCGGCTGGGCGTCAGTTACGACAAATTCATCCGCACCACCGATCCGGAGCACAAGCGCGGGGTGCAGGAGCTGTTCCGCCGCCTGCAGAAGAATGGCTACATCTACAAAGGACAATATTCCGGGCAGTACTGCGTTTACGACGAGCTTTACGTCGATGCCGCCGGCCCTGGGGCACCCTGCCCGGTATGCTCGCGTCCGACGGAGACCGTCCAGGAGGAGAACTATTTCTTCAAGCTTTCGGCTTTTACGGATAAATTGCTGAAGCTCTACGAGCAGGAGCCGAACTTCATCCAGCCGGAGACGCGGCGCAATGAGGTGATTGCCTTCGTGCGCGGTGGACTGCGCGACCTCTCGATCAGCCGCAACACCTTTAAATGGGGCGTTCCCGTTCCCGGCGATCCGAGCCATGTGATTTACGTCTGGCTCGATGCCCTCTCGAACTACTGCACGGCCGTCGGCTTTGGGTCGCCGGAAAAGAAGGACCAGCAGCAATTCGAGAAGTACTGGCCGGCGGACGTGCACATGATCGGCAAGGAGATTGTGCGCTTCCACTGTGTCTACTGGCCGGCATTTCTGCTGGCCGCCGAGCTGCCTTTACCCAGGAGCATCGTCGCCCATGGCTGGCTGCTCTTCGAGGAAAGCAAGATGTCGAAGTCGCGCGGCAATATTATCCGCGCGGAGACCATTTTGGATGTCCTCGGGCGGGACGCGCTGCGGTATTTCCTGCTGCGCGAGATTGTATTCGGACAGGACGGCAGCTTTTCCTTCGATGCCCTGGTGCAGCGCTACAATGCCGATCTCGCCAACGATCTGGGCAATCTCTCCAGCCGCACGCTTTCGATGATCACCCGCTACTTCCGTGGGGAGGTCCCTTATCCCTCGCCCAAGGCCGCGCACCTGAAAGAGGACGACGCCATCGCCAATCTGGGGGCGGAGGTAATCCAGAACTATAAGAAGCTGTTTGAAAGTTATCAGTTCTCGCGCGCGCTGGAGACCGCCTGGTCTTTGATAAGCGCGGTGAACAAGTATATTGTCGATACCGAGCCGTGGGCGCTGGCGGAGAAGGAAGTAAATATAGAAGAGAGCCGCGCCCGGCTGGCGACCATCCTTTATACCTGCGCCGAGGCCCTGCGCATCGTTACCGCGCTGGCGCATCCGGTCATACCGGACTCGACGGCGCGTATCTGGACGCAATTGGGTTTAGGCGACATTACCAGGTTCCCGCTTAGTGACCTCAAATGGGGACAGCTCCACCTGGGGACCAAGCTGGGCAAGGTGGAACCGGTTTTCCCGCGCGCCGAGAAAAATGCGGTGGAAAGAATGCAGCAAATGGAACAGGAACGAAACGCAGCCAGCGCCGCGGCCAGCCAATCCGCCGGAAAGGGCGCCCCGGCGGGACAGCCGGCTTCGCAATCGGTCGTGGGCGAGGCCAGGGCCGCCGATCTTAAATCTTCCGCCGGAACTTCTCCCGTCGGACAGCAGATTGCAACCCAGGCGCCGAGCAGCACGACCGCAACCGACGGCAAGATCACGATTGACGATTTTGCCAAGGTTGAGCTTCGCGTGGGACAGGTGAAGGCGGCGGAAAAGGTAAAAGGCGCCGACAAGCTGCTGCGCCTGGAGGTGGATATAGGCACCGAGGTCCGCCAGATCGTCGCCGGGATTGCCAAAGCCTACGAGCCCGAGGGCCTGATTGGAAGAAAGGTCGTCATTGTGGCGAACCTTGCTCCACGTAAACTGCGCGGGCTGGAATCCAATGGAATGATCGTTGCCGCCTCCCTCGGCGAAGAAGGCACCCCGGTGCTGGCAAGCTTCCTGGAGGATGTCCCCGTAGGCGCGCGCCTGAAATGAGATATAACGCGGTTTTCATCCCATAGGGCCACTTCCTTGTTCATTGACTCGCACGCGCATCTTGAGATGGAGCAATTTGCGGCTGACCGGCCGCAGATGCTGGAACGCGCGCGCGCTGCCGGGGTCGAGACCATTCTGGCCATCGGCAGCGGCACCGGACCGGGATCGCTCGATTGCGCTCTTCAGATCGCTGAAGAGCATGATTGGATCTATGCCACCATCGGCATCCATCCGCATGAAGCCCGGCTGGCGGGAAAAGATGATTATGTGGAGCTGCGGGAGCTGGCGAAACGTCCCAGGGTGATTGCCTGGGGCGAAATCGGGCTTGATTACTATTACGATCATTCCCCGCGCGAGGTGCAGCGGGACGTATTTGTCCGGCAAATGGACCTGGCCCGGGAAGCCGCCCTGCCCATCATTATTCATTGCCGTCCCTCCGAGCAGAGCCAGAATGCATGGGACGACTGTCTTGCTCTTATCGAAGGACAATGGCCGGCGGATCTGGGAGGCATCCTGCACTGCTTCACCGGGCAGCGGGACCATGCGGAACGGGCCCTGCGCATGGGATTCATGATCTCCTTTGCCGGCAATGTGACCTTTGCCAAAGCGGACAACATTCGGGAGATTGCAAAAGAGCTGCCGCTCGATAGAATGCTGATTGAGACGGATTCGCCATTCCTTGCCCCCGTCCCCCACCGGGGCAAGCGGAATGAGCCGGCATTTGTGGTCAAGGTGGCGGAAAAAATTGCGGAAGTGCGCGGCATTCGGGCCGAAGAGGTCGGAGCGCAGACCAGCGAAAACTTTCGCCGCTTTTTCAAGCTGGCTTCGGGGCCGGGCGCCGCTCCCAAAAACGATGCACGTTTCATGGGCAAATCAGGTAATCTAAGGTAAAGTCGAATAACCACATGGCCGGCGATAATTCCTTTGACATCATCAGTAAAGTAGACATGCAGGAAGTCTCCAATGCTATTCAGCAGGCATTAAAAGAAATCCATACCCGCTTTGATTTGAAAGACTCGAAATCCGATATCCAGATCGAGGGCAAGGACGCTATCCAGATCACCTCAATTGATGATTACAAATTGAAAGCGGTGACCGAAGTGTTGCAGCAGAAGCTGGTGAAACGTCATGTGCCGCTCAAGGCGCTCACATACGGTCAGGTTGAACCGGCGACCGGGGCCACGGTGCGGCAGAAGATCTCGATGCAGCAGGGGATTCCGGCGGAGAAAGCCAAGGAGATCGTTCGGGTCATCAAAGATTCGAAGAAAAAGGTGCAGGCCTCCATTCAGGGGGACACGGTGCGGGTCAGCGGCAAAGACCGGGACAGCCTTCAGGAGATCATCGCTTTACTGAAATCCAGGGATTTTGGCATCGATATGCAGTTCACCAATTACAGGTCCAGTTAGTGACTACTTCCGCCATAGCCGCCAATATCGGCTCTCCCAGCTTCGGGGCCAAGGAGGTCTTTGACCTTCTGCGCGACGATCTGATCGCCATCGAGCGCGAGTTTGAGCGCGACGCGGTTTCGAACGTCAAGGTAATAACCGAGATTGGCGAATACCTGCGCGAGGGCGGGGGCAAGCGCATTCGTCCCGCGCTGCTGCTGCTGGCTTCAAAGCTGTTCGATTACCGGGGACAAGGGGCCATCCGCCTCGGCGCCGTAGTGGAGATCATCCATACCGCGACCCTGGTGCATGACGACATCATTGATGAGGCCCAGACCCGCCGCGGGCGTCCGGCAGCCAATACGCGCTGGGGAAATTCCAAGTGCGTGCTGGCCGGCGACTGGCTCTATATGCAGTCCTTCAAAATCGCCTTGGAGGAGCGGAATTTCAAGGTGCTCGATCTTCTCATCGGCCTCACCCAGAAGATGGTGGAAGGCGAACTCTTGCAGATGGAGAAGCTGGGAAAGCGCATCACCGAAACCGAGCATCTCGACCTGATCTTTCGTAAGACCGCCTGTCTGTTCTCGGTGTCAATGCGCCTGGGAGCGGTGATCTGCGGGGCTTCCGAGGAGCAGGAGCGTCTGCTGGGCGAGTACGGACGCAACCTTGGCATGGCCTTTCAGATTGTGGACGATGTCCTCGACCTGACCGCCTCCGAAGAGGTGCTGGGCAAGCCTGTGGCCAGCGACCTGCGGGAAGGCAAGGCGACCATGGCCGTCCTTCACGCGCTCGAACACTGCACCCCTCAGGAGCGCGCCGCGGTGGAATCCGTGCTGCTAAAGAGGGCCTTTGACGGGGTTTGTCCCGAGGACATTCTCTCCATCCTCCTTCGCTACGGCTCGATTGACTATGCGACCGAAGCGGCCAATGAGTATGCGACCGCGGCCAAGCAGGCCCTGAGCGGCTTTCCCGATTCCGACTTCAAACGCGCCCTGCTGTGGATTCCCGATTTTGTGGTGGAACGGGAGAAATAGCATGCCTGCCGCGGCTGAGGTCGAGGTCAAGGTCCCTATCCAAGACCCTGAGCTGCTCACGCGAAAACTGCATAGCAGCGGATTCCATCTGGTGACCCTGCGCACCCATGAGATGAATACGCTCTATGACACGCCCCGACGCACTTTGCGGCTCCGTGGCGAACTGCTCCGCATTCGCAAATATGGCGAGATATGGAGCCTCACCCATAAATCAAAGGGTGGCCTGGGCAAGCATAAGGTCCGCACCGAGACCGAAACCCGGATTGAAGACGGCGAGGCGCTTGCGGCGATCTTCGGCAAATTGGGCTTGCAGCCTTCGTTCCGATATGAAAAATTCCGCACCGAGTGGAGCGACGGGCGCGGCTACGTCGTTCTGGATGAGACCCCGATCGGGGACATCGCTGAAATCGAAGGGCCGCCGGAATGGATCGATGAGGCTGCCGCACGGCTGGGGATCAGCGAATCCGACTACATCACCATGAGCTATGCTCAGATGTTCATCGAATGGAAGAAGCGTACCGGAAGCTCCGCCCATGAGATGACCTGGCAGGCCATTGGAACCCCGCTCCCCGTCCACACGTAAGAGCGAGAGTATGAAAAACAGCCCTGGTGAGATCGTCGGCGGCGTGAAGGTCTTCCCCGAAAGTCCTGCCCGGACTGTTAGGCCAAAGATCAATCTTCCGATTCTGATTGGCCTGTGCGGCATCAAGCTGCTGCTCCATCTTTTTACCAACGGCAGATACGGATATTTCCGCGACGAGCTTTACTACCTCATCTGTGGCCGCCATCTTGCCTGGGGATATGTGGACCAGGCCCCGCTCATCGCGTTGATTGCGCGCATCGAACTTTTCTTTGGCTCTTCCCTGCACGTGGTCCGATTTCTACCGGCGGTCGCGGGCGCCGCCCTGGTGGCGCTCACCATTATGATCGTTCGCGAACTCGGAGGAGGACCTTCGCGCAGGCGATGGCAGGCCTGTGCGTCATCATCGCTCCCGTCTATCTGGTGTTCTGCGACTTCCTCTCCATGAATGTCTTCGAGCCGCTCTTCTGGATGGGTTGCACATATCTCCTGCTCCGGATCATCAACACGGAGAACTCGCGCCTGTGGCTCTGGTTCGGCATACTCGCGGGCCTGGGCATCGAGAACAAACATTCCACCGTCTTCTTTGGCGCAGCGGTAGTCATCGGCCTGCTGCTCACGGAACAGCGAAAGCAGTTTCTCAAGCCATGGATCTGGATCGGCCTGCTGCTCGCATTCCTGATCGCCCTGCCCAACCTGCTGTGGCAAATTCGTCATCATTTCCCGACTTATGAATTGCTGCGAAACATAAGCCATAGCGATAAGAACGTGGTTTTAGGTCCTCTTGGGTATCTGTCCCAACAGAT
>CAYTQA010000213.1:0-5639 GCA_964439495.1 uncultured Terriglobales bacterium
GCTCTTCCACCGGGTCCCTGCCATCCTGGTCCTTCGTCCTGAGGATTAACGTGGGATCGTTAATTATGGTCTCTACACCGGCAATCGTGGTGTTGTCTTCGCTTAAGTAATAAACACGATGGTCCGGATCAAGCATGTGCCAGGAGCCGGCATAGTAGATTTCGGGAACGGTGTGGAAATTAAAATATGCCACTCTCGATTGATATCCAGCGGTGTCCCACAGATAAGTCAGCGCGCTCGCCAACTGATCACAGCATCCGAAGCCGTAGCCGAGCAGCAGGCGCATGGGATCTGAATTGGCGAAACCGGGATCGAAATTTGTTCCACTCGAGCAAAAGGCCTGGGTATGGTCGAGCATAAATTGCCACGTGGCAACGGCAAATTGCTGGTCGCTGAGCGGGCCCGCCGCGCGAACAGCCTGCAGGATGCTCTGCGCGTTCAGCAGCGGCGCCGCGCCAGCAGCCGTAATCGTGGGCTCGGCAATGGAAGAGCCGGAAGTGTTTTTGATCTTAATGGAAGCGCCATCGGTGGCAGCCACGTTCGATAGATCAACCGAAAATACAGCGGGATTGCCCTGCAGGACATTTGTGGAGCGGAACTCCTGGCCGGCCGCCAGATAGGGCAATGCCAGTAGTTTTGACGCAAATAAGATTGCAGCAATGCGCGCGGGTATCTGCATGGTCCTCCCTGCACGGACGTATTTCTTCCCGCACAGGTTACAGTTTTGTGATTTTTTCGCTTGGATCGGGGAGGGATCGAAGCGGCCCCCATGGTAGTAACTTATCTTGTAATAACTTAACAGTAACTATAGTTGAAGGTTATTACCGACTTCTTATGTTGCTCCTGGTACCATGCCTGAAACATTAACACATTCCATAGCTCATATTGCCAATTTCTACGGCCAGAGAGGTGTTCTTTCCACTTCATCCGGATAGGGGCCGGATCGAGATAACCATGCTGAAACTTATCGGGGGAGAGCAACTCCTCCGCCCAATCGCGCAAGGCGCCGCGCAGCCATGCGCCCAGCGGGACGCCAAAACCCATCTTGGGACGCTCGATCATGCTCTTGGGCACATGACGGTATAGCACTTGGCGCAGCAGCCACTTCCCCTCGCCTGCCCGCACCTTCATGGAGGAAGGAATTTTCCAGGCAAATTCAACCACGCGATGATCGAGCATGGGGACGCGCGCTTCCAGGCTGACCGCCATGCTGGCGCGGTCCACCTTGGTGAGAATGTCGTCGGGTAGATAACTCACCAGGTCCAGATACATCATCCATTCCCTCAGCGTCGGCACCTCGGCCCACTGTTGGGGATCGGTCACGCGCGTGGGCGGCTCCAACGAGCCCGGCGCCAGTTCCTTCGGGTCCTTCGAGTGAGAGATCAGAGAATGGTAGAGCTGCTGCGGGCTGCGCAGGGAGAGCAGGTCCGCAAGCTTATTGAGTTTGTCGCTGAAGTGTGCCTGATGGAAGCGCGCGGGCAGGAGCGGAAGCGAGAGCGCGAACAGCCTGTCCCAGAGTTGCGCGGGCGCGGCATGAATAAGCGCCGCCATGGCCGCGCGCAGAGGATATGGAATTCGTTGCTGCCTCTTCCAAACCTCCTCCGTCCACATATAGCGCGTATAGCCGCCGAAGAGCTCATCGCCGCCATCCCCGGAGAGGCTGACCGTCACCTGGCTGCGGGCAAGCCGGGAGACCAGGAAGGTGGGGATTTGCGAGGAGTCGGAAAAAGGCTCATCGTACATCGCTCCCAGAGTTGGAACAACGGATTGCGCCTGTTCCGGGCTTACATACAGTTCGGTGTGATCGGTCCGGAGATGGCGCGCAACCTCAGCCGCATGGACGGCTTCGTTGTATCCATCCTCAGAAAAGCCGATGGAGAAGGTGCGGACCGGCCTCTGGCTGTTGGCCTGCATCAGCGCCACCACCGCCGAGGAGTCCACGCCTCCGGATAGAAACGCTCCCAGGGGAACGTCTGCGATCATGCGCAGGCGGACCGCCTCGGACAACGTCTGCTCCAGCGCATCAATGGCCTCCGCCTCGCTTCCGCGGAACGGGTCTCTTACGCCTGCCTCCGCGACCTCTCTTGCTGACCAGAAAGCGACCGGATTTGGGCCTTCCGGGGCGGTAAGCGTGAGCACCGTACCGGGAAGTAATTTATGGACCCGCTGATAAATCGAATACGGGGCCGGAATGTAGTTGTGCCGCATCAGCAGCGCAACCGAGTTCCGGTCAATCTCGCCCGAAAAACCGGGGAAGGCGCGCAGGGCTTTCAGTTCGGAGCCGAAGAGCAGGGTGCTTCCCGTCCATCCGTAATAGAGGGGCTTGATGCCCAGGCGGTCTCTTACCAGGCTCAAGCTCCGGGTCTGCCGGTCCCAGACGGCGAAGGCGAACATGCCCACAAAGCGCTTGACCGCCGCATGGATGCCCCATTCGGCAATCGCTTCGATCATCACTTCCGTGTCGGAATGTCCTCGCCAGTTTCGCGGCGGCAGCTCTTTGCGTATCTGCTCGTAATTGTAGACCTCTCCATTGAAGACGATGCAGAAGCGTCCGCAGGCGGAGAACATGGGCTGGTGGCCCGCGGGAGAAAGGTCGAGGATGGAGAGACGGCGATGCCCCAGGCCAATGCCGGAGGCTTCATCGCACCAGTAACCCGAGTCATCCGGCCCGCGATAGGAGATCGCGTCGGTCATGCGGCGCAGGATGTCCAGCGGAGCGCCATCGACTTTTTTTGTGCCCCAGAATCCAGCTATTCCGCACATATCGTGATTGTCACCCGATTCATTGCGAGGTTACAAGAGGGCCCTCGATCTCCGGCTGCGCCGGGGCAAAGCGTTTTTCATCTCGCTTTTCCATGTATATGGGATAACCCTGTGCTATGAGCAATCCAAAGATCAGCCAGGTTGTTCTGGTCTGCTCCCAGGTTGCGGAAGAAACACCTATTCCCCAGCACAGCAACATTGCAATCCACAATTTGCGTTGCTGGGAGGGCATCAGGCAGGCAATCCGGAAAAGGCCGGCAAGCAGACCAAGAAAGATTAAGAAACCTGCCAGTCCTTCTTCCACCAGGACAGACAGAAAGGTGTTATGGGCCACGAATTGGACCTTCACCGCCGGCAAAAACGCTCCCGCTCCGACGCCGATGAACGGATGCTCTTCAAAAACAAGAAAACCGCTGTGCCAAATGGGGATCCGGTAATCCCAATCCACATCATGGGACATGGTTGCGAGGCGCTCCCAGGATTTTTCAGGAACAAACTTGTAAGCGACAATACACGCAACGATTAAAACAGCTACGGTGATGGCCCGGGAAGACCAGTCTTTAAATCCCACAAACAGGCTGGCGAGCAAAGCCACGAAAGCCACCACTGCGCCTCCGCGTGAAGCGGTCAGCGCTACGGCAAGCGGCGCCGCGACCAGATAGCCCCGGCAGCACCAGGCCAATAGTTTATTTCTTTCCATAACCCCGGCATAGGCCGCCAAAGGGATCGCCAGGGAAAGAACAATGGCCAATTCATTCTCATTCCAGCCCGTGGCCTTATACCGGACTTCGCCCGCGCCATACTTGATTCCGATTGCCATGAAATCGGTAAAGGTATTAATCACCGAAACCCAGGCCCCGCACACGAATGCGGTCATCAAGCGGACCTGCGATTTTGGATCGGGGGCATATTCCCAGATCAACCAGATGGCCCACATGGACTGGATATAAGTACGGATGGTGGTAGCTGTCAGCTTCGCATCCACCGTCCAGAAGATACTTGCGCATACGAAGCCCAGAAAAAGCAGGACCATGACGTGGATCCAGGCAATCGGCCGTGCGCGATTCGTAACCACCACCGCAGCCACACCTATAAACAATGCCAGGATGGCAATGACGCGGGTCAAAGAGCCAATCGGCTCGCCAAGCTCCAAAGTGAATTCCCAGGGCACGCTGAAAACATAGGCAAGCACGCAGATGAAGGCTAATTTACGCATTCGATATGATCATCCGCCGAACGCAGTGCCGGCGACGAAGAATCGCCGGAATCGGGCCCCAGGATTGCATGGACCTCGCTGGATTTTTCCCGCAAGAGTTTGCGATACAAATCATGATAGCGCTCCACCATGGTGCGGATGGAAAAAGATTGCTCCGCGCGTCTTCGGGCATTCTCTCCCATGCGCTTTGCCAACCCCGGACCACGCAGGAGCGCGATGGCCGCCTCGACGATGGCCCCGGGCGCGTGGCTCGGGACCAGGAAGCCCGTCTCCCCTTCCACCACCAGCTCGGGATTGCCTCCCACCCTGGTGGCGATGATGGGTTTGCCCGAGGCCATGGCTTCCAGCAGGACGTTCGAAAGCCCCTCGGTGGTGGAGGCGCAGATATAAACGTCCATCGCGGCAAACAATTTTTCAGGCCTTCGCACGCCTTCAATGATCCGGATATTCCGCGCCTGCAATCTTTCAATCTCCTCGCGGACCTTTCCCAGTTCCCCGCGATCTTCACCGCCCATCAGGAATTTCGCATGAGGAAAGCGCTTCTCGATGAGAGCGGCTGCGCGAACAAAATCAATATGACGTTTATAGGGGATAAAGTTGGCGATGATCCCAAACACGACATCGCCTTCTTCCCAGCCCATCTCCATGCGCAACGAACGGTCGCCTTGAAGATGAAAGCGGTCGGTGTCCACCCCGTTATAAATTGTCAACGCTTTCCGCGCCGGAATTCCATCCAACTCCATGATCTCGCGGGTCACCGCCTGGCTGTTCCCCAGCGAGTAATCGGCCATTCGCATGGCAAAGCGGTCAATCGTCGCCAGGAGCCTGTCTGACCGCGAATAAGAATCGGTCATGGAGCGGCGGCTGGCGATAATGCCCGGGACGCCCGCAAGCCTTCCCGCTGGAGAGCCGAGAATGCACGAGACCGGCAAAATAGCATGGACGATGTCCGGACGTATTTTCGAAAAATGGCGGTAGAGCCTGAAGGCCGCCTTCGCCCCCGTCATCAACTTGCTGCGCCAGTGGGCGGGACGCGGCGGAATATCCAAGGAGAAGACATCGGAGACCAGCCCCTGGGCGCGCTCGGCGGTCTCTGGGGTAAAGAGGACCAAATGGGGCTCGATCCAGGAGCGGTCCAGATGGGTCAGCAGCTCCAAGAGCTGCCTTTCCGCGCCGCCCGTGCCCAGAGAGCCAATGATATATGCGATCCTGCATCGCCTTTGATGTTTGACCGGCACCGGTCCTCTCAGTTCGTTTCCGATATCGGGGAGATGACCTTGGCCCTATCCTGCATCAACAAGCTTTACAGGTCATGCCCCTGCGGACTATGAAGGACTTTCTATTCCTCATGCTCCATTCTTCCATTCTAAGGATATTCTTACTCCAAGTCGCGGTAAAACCGTCGACGCGGCTCTCTCTTAGAATTTAAACGCGAGGTTCAGTTGCAGGCGGCGCGGCGGAAGCGCCGAGGTGGCCCGTCCGAAGAATGGCGAGGTCAGGAAGCCCACGTAGCCGGCGTCATTCTTATGATTCAGCGCATTAAAAGCGCTGAGGCTGGTGGTCAGGGTGGTGGCGTCTCCGGCAACGTTGAATTTGAAATCCCGCGCAAAGCGCACATCCACATCGCCATAGGACGGCCCCGTTAGGCTGTTGCGGGGGA
>CAYTQA010000214.1:0-2742 GCA_964439495.1 uncultured Terriglobales bacterium
GACCGTCGAATCGACGCACCATCATCACCACCCGGCGCTGAAGCACCACTTCGATACCATGGAGCAGCAGCGCGATGCATCCAGCTTCGGCATGTGGGTGTTCCTGATTACCGAGATCATGTTTTTCGGCGGACTGTTTGCCGCCTATCTGATCTATCGCAACACCTACTACGATGCCTTCGTCGCCGCCAGCCAGTCCACCGGGGTAATGCTCGGCGCCATTAATACAGCAGTCCTGATCTGCTCCAGCCTGACCATGGCCATGGCCGTGTACAGCGCCCAGCTTGGCCGCCGCATGGCCCTCATTTTCTTTCTGCTGGCCACCATGTTCCTGGGCGTGGTCTTCCTGGGGATCAAGGGGGTCGAATATCACGAAAAGTATGTGGAACACCACATACCCGGCCCCACATTCTCCATCGACAGCTTTGTCCATCCGGAAAAAGCTGGCCAGAAGCCGGTTCCGGCGGACGTTGCCGGCAAGACGCAAATCTACTTCTCGCTCTATTTCGCCATGACCGGCATGCATGCCTTGCACATGATTATTGGCCTGGGCATCATGGCTGTTCTGGTGGTGAGGGCCTATAAAGGGGCCTTCCCGCCGCAACACTACACCATGATCGAAAATTTCGGCCTGTACTGGCACTTTGTCGATATCATCTGGATTTATCTTTTTCCATTGCTTTACCTGATCAGCCGGCATAAATGATTGCCCAACCCTGAAAAGAGATTGATAAGAGGAACAACATGGCGAATATAACCAGAGAACCAGAGGCGGCCCCGGACGAGCATCATGTGGTTTCGCCGGTAATTTATCTCATGATTTGGGCCGCCCTCATGGTTGGGACCGGGCTTACGGTGTGGGCCGCATTCCAGGAATTCGGCATCTTCAATCCCATCATTGCCCTGGTGATCGCGACCTGCAAGGCAGTGCTGGTGGTATTGTTTTTCATGCACGTGAAGTATTCCGGCAGGCTGACCGTTCTCACCGTGCTCTCCGGGCTTTTCTTTCTGGCGATTTTGTTGACCTTAACGATGAGCGACTACCTGAGCCGGGCATGGGCGGGCTAGCGATGCAGCTCCGTGGCGCAAGTCTATTAAAATCCATAGAAGTTATTGATTGATATTCCAAAACACATAGTGTAATGTTCCTAAGCTGTAGAAACTACTATGCTTGCGAGTGGAGCTGAACGTGCAACTCGTAAAGGTTAACGTTTGAAATCCGAAATGGACAATAGTGTGAGGATGATGATGAAGAATAGGCGTTGGGCGTACCTGCTTGCTTCCCTGGTTCTGGTCCTATGTGGATCGGTCTTTGTTTTTGGACAGGCTGAAACTGGACAAATAAGTGGAACAGTGACTGACCCCAGTGGCGCAGTTATAAGTAAGGCAGATGTTACGGTCAGGAATACCGGTACCAGCCAGACGCGTACTGTGCAGACCAATAACAATGGCAATTATGTGGTTACAAACCTTGAGCCCGGTAACTACGAGGTGACGGTTGCGGGTGGAGGGTTCACGCCTTTTAAGCGCACTGTCGATGTGACAGTAGGCGGACGTGCCACCGTGGATGCCCAGCTTGCGGTGACGGGGGGCGGTACTACTGTTGAAGTAACCGCCGAAGGAGGTTCGCAGGTCAACACGCAGGACCAGCAGCTTTCCCAAATAGTAAGTCAAGCGCAAATTCTGGAGCTTCCTACGTTAAATCGCGATCCTTACAGCCTGGTCCAGATTGCCGGCAACGTTTCGTCCGATCCAAATGGCTCGACTGGTCGCGGCGTCGGCGTTTCGATTAACGGGCAGAGGGCTGCATCGACCGATATTTTGCTCGATGGCGGCGAGAACGTTGACCTGTTTGGAGCAGGCCTCGGTCAGACCGTTCCGCTCGATTCAGTGCAGGAGTTCCGGGTAGTCACCAGCGATTTCACGGCCGAGTACGGACGGGCTTCCGGTGGCGTGGTCAATGTTGCTACGAAATCTGGCACCAACAGTTTTCACGGCACAGCCTATGAGTTCAACCGGCCTTCGGTGCTCGCGTCGAATACTTTTCAGGAGGCTGCCCAGAATCTCTATAATAAGCAGACCGGGGCGCCAATTACTCCGCACGATCATTTTGTGCGCAACCAGTTTGGGTATTCCTTGGGTGGTCCTGTAATTCGCGATAAAATCTTCTTCTTCTCCTCCACCGAGTGGACCCGGGTGCGCAGCTCCGGGCAACAGTTTGCTTATGTATTAGATCCTGCATTCCTGGCTACGACCGCCTCCAATACGCAGGCATTCTTTCAGAAATATGGCTCCAAACTGGCGCCCGGCGCAACGCGAACCGGTCAAACCATCACGCCTGCTGGCTACACAGTTCCAGTATTCGATCTTGTGAATTATACGGTCCCATCGAACTCGGGAGCGGGTGACCCACAGAATACTTATTCGACGGTGAATAGAATTGATCTGAATCCCACTGCCAACACCAGCATTTACGGGCGGTATGCTTTGTTCAGTGAGAATGCATTCCCCGGCACCAACGCTATCAGCCCCTATGCCGGGTATGACACTGGATCCACAAACTACGACCAGAATGCGATGTTCAACCTGACTCATACATTTAGTCCAACGGTATTGAATCAATTCAAGGTCGTTTATAACCGTCTAACCAACCAGCAGCCACTGGGCACGGCGCCGGTTGGGCCTACCCTGTACCTCCTTTGGGGCAATACCGATACAATTGTAGGTGGAAAGCTTGTGGCG
>CAYTQA010000214.1:2752-5633 GCA_964439495.1 uncultured Terriglobales bacterium
GTGGCGCTCCCCGGTTATCTTCCTTTCAGCCCAGGGAACGCGATACCTTTTGGTGGCCCGCAGAATCTCTATCAATTTTTCGATGATTTCAGCGTGACCAGGGGGACCCACCAGCTTCGGTTTGGAGGCGCTTATCTTCATGTCCGCGATAATCGTGTCTTCGGAGCATACGAAACCTCGGTAGAGCAATTGGGGAACAACAGCCTCTCTCAAGGTCTATCAAATCTGGTTGCCGGTAACCTCTACAGCTTCCAGGGGGCGGTCGATCCCAAAGGCTCATTTCCTTGCCCGACCAGCATCACAACAGGCGCAACCATTTCGAGTCCGGGTTGCCAGATCACGCTGCCGGCGGCCCCGCCCGATTTTGAACGCAACAATCGCTACAATGATGGTGCTGCCTACGCGCAGGATACGTGGAAAACAACTTCCAAGTTAACGCTGAATCTTGGCGTTCGGTGGGAGTATTATGGTCCGCAACATAGCGCTAACCCCAATATAGAGTCGAACTTTTACTTCGGCACGGGCAACACCTTTTTTGATCGCATCCGCAACGGCTATGTAGCCACAACCCCAAACAGTCCCACTCACGGCCTATGGAAGCCCGACTATAAGGACTTCGCGCCTCGTGTCGGTTTTGCCTATGATCCGTTCGGAACAGGCAAATGGTCGATCCGCGGTGGCTACGGGATCAGCTATGAGCGCAACTTTGGCAACGTTACATACAATGTGATTCAGAATCCGCCTCATTATGCGGTGATCTCGCTCATTGCCGGAACCGATGTTCCTACAATTCCGATTACTACAGACAATGCCGGTCCTTTGGCGGGCAGCGGGGTCACCAAAAACTTGCCGAAGGTCTCTTTGCGTGCGGTCGATCCGCATATTAAAACCGCCTATGCGGAACAGTATAGTTTCGCGGTGGAGCATGAAGTCGTTCCCAACACTCTCCTTTCCGTCAACTACTCCGGCTCACGAGGTGTTCATCTGTATGGAATTGCAAACATCAATCGGGCCTTCTCCGGGCAGGTTTATGAAGGGGATACCCGTGGTTGCACTGGCTCAGGTGCTACTGCAACCTGTAGCCTCAAACAAAGCAATCGGCTGAACCCGCAGTATACAAACATTAACTTCCGCAGTTCTGATGGCGATTCCTATTACAATTCCCTGAATGTCCGGCTGCAATCAACGAATTTCCGCAACTACGGACTCCAGCTCACGGCAAATTACACCTACGCGCATTCGATCGATGATCTGAGTTCGACCTTCTCGGAATCCGGGAACAACTTCAACCTCGGCTTCCTGGATCCGTTTGCTCCTTATCTGGACCGGGGCAACTCGGATTTTGACGTTCGTCACCGCCTCGTAGTCGCCGGCATCTGGCAGCCGACCTTCCTGGCGTTCAAGAACTCCGGCCTGCTGGTGAAAAGCATTCTCGGAGGATGGGAGCTCGCGCCGATTTTCACAGTCCGGACCGGGACACCCTTCACCGTCTACGATTGTACTAATGCCCTTACCGCGTGCCCCCGCATACTCGATGTTGCAGGAATGAAAAAATCTGGAGGTTCCAACGTTCTGGCTGACCCCGCTACTAATGGCATCAATGTTTATAACTACTTGCCGATTCCGGCAAATGCGGGGAACCCTTACGTTAACCCAGCCCTTGGTCCTGGATTTTCCGACCATCCGCTGTGCCTTACTCCGGGTGCAAATGGACCTTGCGTGCTGAGCCCTGCCAATGTAGGGATGGGGCGCAACGCGTTCTACGGGCCGGGAAACTGGAACCTGGATCTTGGGGTGAATAAGACTTTCCAGATCACCGAGCGGGTCGGGCTCCAGCTCCGTGGTGAATTTTTCAATGTCCTGAACCACCACAACTTCTACGTGATTGCCGGCAATAGCGACTTAGCGTCCGCTGCCACCATCCAGACGGCAAAGGGAGCGATAGGAGGAACGCCCGGGCCAGGCGACGAACGGCGTAACGTCCAACTCGGTGCAAAACTGATCTTTTAATAAAGCAACAATTTTGATCACTCAAGGGGAGCTTCGGCTCCCCTTTTTTTACTTTTAACCTCTTGTCCTGCCAGATACTGAGTTTCCATTTATAATCGTCTGTTTCGATACTCTTTATCAGGCGGAGTGATATGGCTGCATCCAGCATGGCGGGCAATCCCGCTCTCAAAGACGCGTATCAGCAGTTGAAGTCTCGCATGGAGAAGGCGGTCGAGGACTTTCGCGGCAACCTGCTTTCTACCCGCACCGGCCGCGCTTCCGTGCATATGGTGGACCAGGTCAGGGTCTCGTATTACGGCTCCGAGATGCCCTTGAACCAGATTGCCCAGGTGCATGCGCCCGAGGCGCAACTCATCACCATCCAACCGTTCGATCCCAGCTCGCTGGGAGAGATCGAAAAGGCGCTGCGCGGCTCCGATTTCGGCTTCAACCCGCAAAACGACGGCAAGATGATCCGGGTACCCATCCCCCCGCTGACCGAGGAGCGGCGCAGAGAGCTGGTGAAGCATCTGCACAAGGTCCTGGAGGACCATCGCACCGCTATTCGCAATATCCGCCGCGATGGCAACGACCTGATCAAAAAGGCCCTGAAAGACAAGAAAATCGCCGAAGACGATGAGAAGCGCGCGTTGGAGGAGATCCAGAAGCTCACCGACGATGAGATTAAGCGAATGGAAGAGATGAGCAAGGCGAAAGAAAAAGAAGTCATGCAGGTGTGAGCTTCCCAGTATCTGGATGGGCCGCCGCGAATGGCGGCCTTTATTGTGCACCAGTCTCGGGAGTGGGTGGTCATCCAACATGCGCCAACCCTCGCCATGTCATCCTGTCTATAACAACAACGGCGGTGTCAAGGGCAGACGTATGCGCCCGC
>CAYTQA010000215.1:0-5621 GCA_964439495.1 uncultured Terriglobales bacterium
ACAAAGGGCGAAGATACGGATCGACCTTCTCCTGCAGGGTCCCGGGAAGAAATCCCAGACGTTCCCCAGCCTCCACCGCCGGCCGCGCCAGAATGATGCGATTGACCTGCTTGTTGAGCAGGGCCGCAATCGCCATGGCCACCGCCAGATAGGTTTTCCCCGTGCCCGCCGGTCCAATGCCGAAGACCATATCGTTCTTTTCTATGGCATTGATATAGCGGCGCTGATTCAGGCTCTTCGGCTGCACCACCCTTTTTCCGAAGGAGCGTTGCTTGCCGGCCTCCGCCAATCCCCGCAAAGTGGCATTCGGGTCGGAAGTAACGACCCTCAGCATGGAACCCAGGTCGCCGTTATGGAAGGCGTATCCCTGCCGTCGCAAATGCTCATAATCGCTGAAGACCTGCTCCACGCGGGTGACATCGCTCGCCGCTCCATCCACCGCAACATGGTCCGACCTCATATCGATGGATACATTCAGGCCGTCTTCCAGCAGGCGAAGGTTCTCGTCTCGCGTGCCGAACAGGGCTTCCAGATTAGGGGTGATCTCGATATTTTTCTTCATTGAGTGTTTGGCTTATTCCTCCGGTGAAAAGCAAAATTCCATAGGGATGCCGCGGGACTGGCTCCGTCCCTGCAAACAACCATAGTGCTGTGTTGATTTATACCGCCAGAATGTTGCGCGATGGTTAAGACCAACGTGGAAAACATCTATGGGGCGTAGAGTACCCTCGGTTGGTATACAAGTCAATGAAATGATTGTATTAATTATGGTCCAGCCTCACCCATCCAGGATCTTGCTTATCCAGTATTTTAGATGCTTCCGGTTGTCGCTCGGATGATCCAAAATCTTTCTTTATCAGCAGCTTAGGCGGCGTCCATAGGCCGATCCGGACGCGTGGAGAGGGAGGTTCCGGCAAGCCCGAAGGGAACCCCGGCGGAATTGACGAAAGTAACTATTACCCATATAATCAATGCTTTACCTGACATTATTCACTTGTAGAGGAAATCAGCAAAGAGTATGGCAAACCACGTATCAGCGCTCAAGCGCGCCCGTCAAACCGAAAAGCGCACCCTGGTCAATCGCGCCAACACCTCGCGCCTGCGCACTGCCCTGCGCGCATTCCGTGAAGCGCTCACAACTGGCGACAAGAAGGCCGCCGAAACCAAGTTTCGTGAGACCGCCTCTCTTATTGACAAGGCGATCCAGAAGGGCGTAATCCACGCCAACACGGCTGCGCGATATAAATCGCGTCTGAACGTGCGCTTGAATGCCCTGGCAAAGTAGTTTCAACCTGGAATTTTCAACTGAAAAATAAGAAAGGCGGGCCGAGCCCGCCTTTTGCTTTTGGTCCATGAAATCAGGGCCGTTGCTTCGTTTGTTTTTCCTTTTCCTTCCGCAGCAATTCGCGCTTGCGTTCCAGCCCCCAGCGATACCCCCCCATGCCTCCATCGGAGCGCACCACCCGGTGGCAGGGGACCACAATCGCCACATCGTTCGTTGCGCAGGCACGGGCCACGGCGCGCCGGGCAGAGGCCCCGCTGATCCGCTCCGCGATTTCTGTGTAGGTGCGGGTCTGGCCGGGTGGGATCCGCTTCAGCTCTTCATAAACACGGCGCTGGAAGCTGGTGATGCGGATGTCCAGCGGCAGCGATGGCAAGGCATCGCATTGGCCCTCCAATGCCTGCAAAACCGCCTCCAGCCACGGACGAATGGCGCTGTCGTCGCACTTCAATTCAGCCCCGGAGAACTCTGTTTTGAATTCCTGCAACAGCTCCGATTTCGAATCGCCCAGCTTGAGGCTGCAGATCCCCTTTTCCGTTGCGCCCATCAGCAGAAACCCCATTGGGGAATGGACAATCGCATAATGGATATCCTTGCCCGCCGCCCCCTTGCGGTATTCCGCCGGACTCATTCCCATCTGCGCAGCCGACTTTTCGTAGATGCGGCTGCTGGAGTTATATCCCACTTCATAGATTGCGCTGGTCACGTCTGATCCTTTCCGCACTAAAGCTTTGAATGATTCGATACGGCGCGCCTCAAGGTATTGCCGCGGAGTAATCCCGGTAATCCGCTTGAATGTGCGCTGCAGGTGATAAGGACTGAATCCGAGCCTTCCCGACAAGGAATTCAGATTGAGCGCCTCTTCGGAACTCAATGATTCCTCAATCGTTTCGGATACGCGGCGGACCAGCTCCAGCTTGGGATCGGCAGCTTCGACATTGCGCGGCCGGCAGCGCTTGCAGGGACGATACCCCTCTCGCTCCGCGGCTTCCGGTGAAAAGAAAAAGCTCACCCTTTCCCGCCGGGGACGCCGCGAGGGGCACGAGGGGCGGCAGTAGATCCCGGTCGATTGCACAGCGTAGAACAAGGCGCCATCAAAACTGCGGTCGCGTCTCAGCACCGCAGCCCAATGCCGATTGGACGGGCCGGTCGCGTTCCTCTCCGCTCGAATATTCAGCATGATTAAACATAGCCTGAAGGAATGGTCAGGGCCATCCGAATCTTGCGCTTAAACCTGCTCCTTATATATAAGAGCAGCTCTGCCTTATCCTCCTGATCTGGGACTGGCTGCCTCGAAACGGTTGCCCTGCTGGCGTTTCGAATGGAGAGGGTTTGTAACTAGGCATCTTTTCTTAATTTTACGAGCATCGTAAAAGACGCACCGATTGTTGTGCAACGAATCCGGATGATGGAGGGGAATCTACCCAATGGTTTCAAAATGTGTCAATCCGAACTGTAGCGCCGAATTCATGTATTTCGGCGAAGGAAAGCTGTTCGAGTTTGAATCCCCTTCGTCGCGCAACACCAGGGACTTCCATTGGCTCTGCGATGAATGTTCGAAATCATTTAAATTACAGAAAGACGGGAATGGAGAGATCGGACTGGTCCCGATTCAAGAAAGGGAGATAGCGGCATAATCTCTCGATCCAGTATTGATCTCACAACTTTCAGCACCTTGGTGGGGTAGATCCAGAAATGTACGGCGCAAATGTGCTGGGGGAGCGAGCTGAATTTCGTCTTTGGGCCCCGAATGCAAGTTCCGTAAAGTTGCAGGTGGAAGGCCTGGGCGAGTTCCAGATGCAACGCAATGCCTCGGGAGTTTTTACCGCTTCAGCTCCGGCCAAAGCAGGTTTCCGATATTCCTACCAGCTGGATGGCGGTAATTCTCTTCCCGATCCGGTTTCGCGTCTTCTGCCGGAAGGGGTCCATGGCAAAACCGAGATTGTGGATCCTGATCATTTCCAGTGGTCGGACCAGAGCTGGCGCGGCCTTCCCTTCTCCGAATACATCATCTACGAACTGCACGTCGGTACTTTTACTCCACAAGGGACCTTCGACGGCGTACGCGAGCGCCTGCCCTATCTGAAAGAGCTTGGCGTCACCGGCATTGAGCTCATGCCGGTCGCGGCTTTTCCCGGAACTCGAAACTGGGGATATGACGGCGTCTCGCTTTATGCGGTGCAGGCGAGTTATGGCGGTCCCGAGGGATTGAAGCGCCTGGTGGACGCTGCCCACAACCTGGGTTTGGCTGTGGTCCTGGACGTGGTCTATAACCATCTCGGCAATGAGGGAAATTACCTGCGGTCTTTTGGGCCTTACTTTACCGGCAAGCACAAGACGCCCTGGGGCGACGCCATCAACTACGACGATGCCGGCGCCGGAGAGGTCCGCAAGTATGTAATCGAGAACGCGCTGTACTGGGTGCGCGAATATCACCTGGATGGCCTGCGGCTGGACGCGATCCAGACCATTCAAGACGATTCCCCTCAGCCTATTGTGAGCGAGATCCAGGAAAAGGTGCAGGAATTTGCGCGAGAGGCGGGACGAGCGATATGCGTTGTGGCGGAGACCGACGAAAACAATGCTCGTCTGGCATGGCCCCGGGAGCGCGGCGGATATGGCCTGCACGGCTTCTGGAGCGATGACTTTCATCACTCGGTGCATGCATTTCTCACCGGCGAGCGCTCCGCGTATTACCAGGATTTCGGAAAGCCGGAGCAGATCGTGCGCGCTCTCAACGACGGATACGTATTTCAGGGCGAGTACTTCAAATTCTGGCAGGCCAGGCGCGGCACTCCTCCACAGGGATTGCCGCTGAATGCAAACATTGTCTGTATTCAGAACCACGATCAGGTTGGGAACCGGGCGAAGGGAGAGCGCTTCGGGCATCTGCTTCCGCCGGGCGCGCAGAAGGCGGCAGCGGCGCTGCTGTTACTGGCCCCGCATACCCTCATGCTTTTTATGGGAGAAGAATACGGTGAGCGCGCGCCCTTCCAGTTTTTCACCGACTATGGCGATCCCGCATTACAGAAGGCGGTGGCGGAGGGCCGCCGCAAAGAATTTTCCGGTTTTAACTGGGATGATGTTCCCGATCCCCAGGACCCGGAGACCTTTGAACGCTCTAAATTGAATTGGGAGCTGGCCACGGACGATAACCCGATGTTGCAGTGGTATCGTGAGCTGCTGCGGCTCCGGCATAAACATATCATTCATGAGGAGCGCAGTTGCAGGGCCGAGCTGGTCAATGGCCAGATCCGCGTGCAAATCCCCAGGCAAGAGCCGAAGCTTTTACTCACGGTTGATTTCCCCCAAGACCACGCCCGGCAGAAGCCCGAGGCGACTGGCACAAGGCTACTCAGCAATGAGGAAGACGGCTACGCGGTGAACATCTATAGCCTCGACCCCCGTCAGGCAGAGGCGCTGCGCAACGATTCGCTGGAGGCGATCGCCGCATCCGAAGAGTGATTTTGCTGGTTTAAGTCGAAACTACGCGAAGCCGTACGATCAATTTATCCGACAGGGGTAGTGCGCTCGGCATGGAGCTGCTGGATTGCGCGCACGCTGATCTCTCCGCGTTGAAGCGCCGCAATGCCGTCGGCAGCCGCCCGGGCCGCGGAGATGGTGGTAAGGGTTGGAATGCGATGGGTGACCGCGGCGCGGCGTATCGCCTGCTCGTCAAACCACGGATCGTAGCCCTGCGGGGTATTCACGATCAGTTGGATGCGCCCGCCCTTAATCAAATCCACGGCATTGGGGCGTCCTTCTTTTACCTTATAGACGCGCTCTACTTCCAGCCCGGCATTCTCCAAAACATCGGCGGTGCCATGGGTGGCCACCAGTTTAAAACCAAGCTCGGCAAAACGGCGCCCGAGGTCGGCAAGAGGCTGCTTGTCCCGGTCGGCGATGCTGATGAAGACCGTCCCATTGCGCGGGAGCGCCTGGCCGGCGGAAAGCTGCGCCTTGGCAAAGGCCTCGCCAAAATTATCGGCCACTCCCATTACTTCTCCGGTGGACTTCATCTCCGGTCCCAGGACCGCATCCACGCCCGGGAACTTCGCCCAGGGAAAGACCGGCGACTTCACGTAATAATAGTTTCCGGTATCGAGGTCGCTGGCCTGCTCCACATTTTCCGGCAAGTACTCGCGCAGCTTGCGGCCGGTCATGGTCCGCGCCGCGATCTTGGCCAGCGGGACCCCCGTCGCCTTGGAAACATACGGAACGGTCCGCGACGCCCTTGGGTTCACCTCCAGCACGTATACCTTGTTGCGCTGAATGGCGAATTGAATATTCATCAATCCGATCACCTTCAGCGCGCGCGCCAGTTTGAAGGTATAGTCGC
>CAYTQA010000216.1:0-5618 GCA_964439495.1 uncultured Terriglobales bacterium
TCGACCACAACCTGCACGCGCTGCGCATTGTGGAGCGCTTTGAAGAGCGCTATGCGAATTTTCGCGGCCTCAACCTGACCTTTGAAGTGCGCGAAGGGCTGATCAAGCATTCGCGCGAGTACAGCGCCTCCGAGTATCCCGAGCTGGCGGAGTACCTGCTGCATCTGCGTCCGCCCCTGGAGGCGCAACTGATCGATCTGGCAGATGAGGTCGCCTATAACACCGCCGATCTTGACGATGGGCTGGAAGCCGAGATCCTTACCGTGGAGCAGATGCGGAAGCAGGTGGGGATCTTCGAGCGCGCTTACCAGCAGGTGGAGCGCGCCTATCCCCAGGCCCGGCCCAAGCTCAAATTTTACGAGGCGCTCAAGCGCATGCTCGACCGCTTTGCCGGCGACCTGATCGCCAATACCCGCCAGCGCATCCTCGCCGCCGGCGCGCATAGCGCCGACGATGTGCGCGAGTTCCCGCAGCGGCTGGCCGCATTCAGCGATGAGGTCGAGGCGGAGCGCAGGGAGGCCAAGGCATTTCTCAACCAGTGCCTATACGGCAGCCCGGAGCTGCGAGAGCACAAGCAGCATTTCGAGACAATAGTTTCGGACTTGTTTGCCTTCTGGATGAACGACCCTGAACAACTGCCGCTCAGCTATCGCGAACAGCTTAAGGAAGAGTCCCAGCCGCGGATCATCTGCGACTATATCGCCGGCATGACCGACAATTTCATCCTCCACCAGCACCGGCAGTTGTGCGGGTAAGGGGCATGCTGGACGCGGACAAGCGCGCTAGAAATTAGTCAAAAATCTTTAAATATTAAGCCCTGCCCTATACGCATGAGCATTTGGCCTGCCGCTTAAATTATTGAAGCGGCATAATGCCTTCTCGTCGGCGCTCATGGAATTCCCTATAAATTAATCCAAGATATCCACAGAAAAATGAACCCCTCAGTCTTTTTTCCTGTACAAAGCTTTCTGCATTTAGTATTGTTCGCCAGCCAGAGTACCTGGTTAAGAGGTTGGTACTAACCTAAAGCTATTAGTACTTAAGGACTTTATGAAAAAGGGAGACAGTATGCGAAGGCAGCTTATCGTTGTTGTGGCTATGGCCTTATGCAGCGCATGCGCATCGGTTGGTCAGAACAATTTCACCCGGATCCTCGGCCCGTATGATCGGGCGATTGTTCCGCCTCCTGCCTCCCTGCAAGCGCGCAAGGATAGCAGTGCGCTGGAAGAAATATTGGCATTCATCCATAAAACGGGGATGAATAGCCTGGTAGACCTGCAGGCGACCGGTTCGGGTGCTCTCCCTGCGCCCGACGACCATGAGAACGTTGGCGCAATGATGATGGCGCATGGGGCTGATCGCTATCGTCTCGATCTGCGCACCTCCCACGGAACGCGTGGGGTAAGGATCTATGACACCGTTGCAAATATGGAGGACGAGAAGGGAACAATAAGGTCATTGCCGCAGCAGACAGGAGCAAGCAGCACGCTGGCATTTGCGAGGCTGGCGGATGCAAATTTATCTGATGCACGCGTGTCGGTGCTGGATCAGGGATTTGTGAGCAGCGACGGCGCCTCTCTGCATCGCGTTTCAGTCCAGCTCCCGATCATGTCGCCTGGCGGCGTCCTCTCCAATGTGCAAACCGTGACCGATTACTATTTTGACAGCACCACCCACCTGTTGGTAAAGACCGCAGACAACATTGTCCTTCCTGATTCCGCCCCGGCAACTCTGTTGAGGGTGGTCACATATGGGGACTACCGGACTATGAACGGCGTGATGGTCCCGTTCCTCTACAAGCAAACATTAAACGGGCAGCCGCAGTGGACGTTGCAGTTCGACCAAATCACCGTCAATGCGGGCATTGACGATTTAGCCTTCCAATTCACCAAGTGAGACGAATTATGAAACTGACTTCGATTCGCGCACGTCTGGCCTTTCTGTTGGTGCTGTTGCCTATGTTTGCTGCTCCCGTCTTGGCGCAGGGATATCTATATGATACCGGCAGCCCTACATATGGGATCAATATTCCCATCGAGAACGGGTTTATAAACGTTTCCAATGGGAACGTTCACCTGGAGCTGTCACTTGCTTCGCAGGGCCAGCGCGGCAAGCTCGGGCTGAATGAGCGCTTGGTCTATGACAGCCGCATCTGGAAGATCGTCAATAATTCCGGCTCTTATTCATGGCAACCGGTGAATGTGCCAAACTCTATGGCGGGGTGGCGTTTTACTGCCGGAATGGAATCTGGCACGACCGCGTACGACGTTGTGCAAAGTACCATGAGTTGCGGGCAAAACGGACCTTACGAACCGCAGACGCAATATACCAACTTCCGATGGACCGATTCGCAAGGTACCACGCACTATTTCAACGCGCAGAATACATATCTGGATTACAATTGCTCCCCTCCGGATCCCAATCCAACAAATTCCCTTTCCACTACAAGCGGTTGGGCCACGGACGGCAGCGACTATTTTATGTCGGTGGCAAACTATACCGATATGACAGTCTACGACAACCAGGGAAATGAAGTGTATCCGCAGTTAATGGACGGCAACGGCAACTACTTTTCCAAGGATTCCAACGGGAATCTCATCGATTCCCTTGGGCGCACCCCTGTTCTGACTAGCAGCAGCGGAAACCAGATTTATTATGATGTGCTTACGGTTGGCGGGGCGCGTCTGCGTTATACGGTCACAACCGGACCCATCTCTGTGAATACCTACTTTCAGCAGTCCGCTGTAAGCGAGTTTAGCGGGAACGTGACAACCATTCAGAGCATCTCGCTGCCTGACGGGAGCTCCTATGGCTTCACCTATGATTCCGGGACTGGCGGCAATTATGCCGACATCACGAGCATGACGCTGCCGACAGGACACACTGTTTGGTTTACATTTACAAACTATCTTGATTCTTATCAGAACGAGAACCGCTGGCTTTACAGATATGATGGAGCGCAGGGTCTTACCATGGCTCCTCGCGTCCTGAGTCAATGCAGCTCTGGGGGTACCGGATGTCAGGAAATGGTCACGCTGACCCGCGCGGGCAACGATTCGGTCTATACGCTGACTTTAAACAAGGGTGCCTGGAATACCAGTACCGATATATATAACGGCAGCAGCACCGCGAGTTCCCCAACGAAGCTCATGAATGTTGCAACCGCCTACACTTTCTCGAATGCCATTATTACGGCATCCACAAAGACCACGACCCTTTCGGATACGGGGCAGACCGCGCAGGTGGTGTACACCAACGATCCAAACAGCGGCGCTCTCACAAAAGTCCAGGAATGGGATTTTTATACCGGAACCCGGCCAAGCACACCCACGCGCGAGACCGACTATACCTACGGATACACGGCTACAGTTCCGTTGCTCACGCAAAAAACTGTCCTGGACAACTCCGGAGCCTTGGCGGCGCAAACCGCCTATACCTACGACCAGGGTACGGTTTCCGCAACCTCCGGGGTCCCCCAACATACCTCGGTGAACGGGCCCCGAGGCAATCTGACGAGTGTTGCATCCGGCATCTCGACCAATGGCGGGCAGAGTACCAAGTCCTTTACCTATGATGATGCCGGGGCGGTGCGTAGCTCGCTCGATGCCTTGTCCCCGCCCAATGTGACCAGTTATTCATACGATTCCACCGATACTTTTCCCACACAGACCACGCGTCCGACAACCTCCAACGGTGTTCTCCATCAAAGCAGCGCTACGTATGATTTCAGCACTGGCTTGCTCACCTCCACTACCGACGAGAATGGGCAGGTAACCACGTATAGTTACGATGGAATCGGAAGGCTGAGTTCAATTCAATACCCGGATGGCGGGAAGACCTCTTACGGATATCCCTCGACCACGCAATTCACCACAACAGTCGCTCAAACGGCCTCTTCGAACATGGTAACAACTACGAATTTAGACGATTTGGGGCGAACGTCTCAAGTGGTTTCGTCCGATCCTGCCGGAGATGTCTCCTCGGAGACCACTTATGACGGGGCTGGCCGGGTGAATTGTGTCACCACTCCACATCGTTTAACCTCATCTCCCACCGATGGCCAAACCTGCTACGCCTATGACGGTCTGGACCGCCTTTTGAACCAGACGCAGCCTGACGGCAACCACATTCTCCACGCCTATTCCGGAAATACGGATACGGTAACGGATGAGAATTCGAATAATAAGAAGTATGCCTACGATGCCTTCCAGCGTCTTTCCGCTGTTTGGGAGCCGGATGGGAGTGGCGGCCTCAATTGGGAGACGGATTATGCATACAATGCACTGGATCAAACGACTTCCGTGATCGAGAAGGGTGGTACCACCGATAACACGCAATGGCGGCAGCGGACATTTGCTTATGACGGGCAGGGCCGATTGACGAGCGAGTCCAGCCCTGAGGCTAGTACGACAAGCTACACCTACGATGCCAATGGAAATACCCTCACCATCACCGACGGGCGCAACAGCGCAGTAACGTTTGCCTATGACGCCCTGAATAGGGTGCTATCCAAAACGGGCTCCGGCATCTCTTACAGCTACAATTACGACGTATCCACCACCGGAAATGGCGGCGCATTTACAAGTAATTATCCGGTGGGCCGCATGGTGGAAGCGTCGAATGGTGTAAACGCCTCCGAGCAATTTTCATACGATCCAATGGGGCGCATCGCTTATCAGGCAAACTCCATACCAAGCAATCTCACCCAGACTGGCAATGCATTTTATGTTGGTTATGACTTGGCCGGGAACGTCACCTCCATCACCTATCCCGATGGCCGGGCGGTCTCGCAGAGCTTTGATACCGCCAATCACTTGACTGGCGTCAATTATGCGAATTGGAATGGCACAGGAGTAAATACGCCCTATTTCACTGCCTCCAGCTACGCTCCCACGGGGGCCATCACCGGCGCTTCGCTCGGCAATGGCATACAGATGAGCGCCGCATACAATAATCGTTCCGCGCTCTCCTCTGCAAGCTTCAATCAAAACGGATCGGCAATCTGGTCGAAGCAGTATTCATGGGCACGGAATGTTGAGAACGTAACCCAAATCACGGACCAAACCGATATGACAAAGAGCCGGCAATATACCTATGACCAGATCAACCGGCTCACATCGGATGTCCAGCTCTCAAAGCTGATTTCTCCAGCCGCAGCCGCCACCGGTTCGGTGACGATCAGTGGTTCTGAGCGCACCACATCGGTGACCTACGTCTGCGGCAATTATGGGCAAACGTGCCAGCATCCTGACTATGATTCCGGGACCGTGACCATTACAGTAAATGGTTTTACCTCATCGACATCTTACGGAGGAAACAGTACCTCCGCCAGCCTGGCAAGCTCGCTGGCAAGCGGGTTTTCGGCTTCGGGCTCGCCCGTCTCGGCAACCGCCTCAGGTTCGACCGTGAATATCGTTGCCGGAACGACTGGCCCCTCTGGCGATTACTCTCTTTCTGCCAATTCTTATACCACCGACAGTAATTTCTCCGGCACCTCCTTTCCGGTCTCGACCTCCGGATCGACGTTGACCGGAGGAAGCGATGCGCAATACCAGAGCTCGACGCTGGAATCCTATTCCTACGATCCCTGGGGCAATTTGCAGCAATCGGGAAGCTTC
>CAYTQA010000217.1:0-791 GCA_964439495.1 uncultured Terriglobales bacterium
GCGAGCTGCATTTGACCGCCAAATCCAAAGACCTGTTCGAGGAGCTGCGCCGGCATGACGTGCTGCTGCACCATCCCTTCGACTCCTACGATGCGGTGGTCTCGTTCGTGGAATCGGCGGCGGACGATCCGCGCATCGTCTCGGTCAAGCAGACGCTCTACCGCACCAGCGAGGATTCCCCGTTCGTGCTGGCCCTTACCGAGGCCGCGCCAACCAAAGAAGTCACGGTGGTGGTGGAACTCAAGGCGCGCTTTGACGAGGCCTCGAACATCCGCTGGGCGCGCAATCTGGAGGATGCCGGAGTGCAGGTCTTCCACGGGCTGGTGGGCCTGAAGACCCACTGCAAGCTGACGCTGCTGGTGCGGCGCGACCCCGATGGCGTTACCCGCCGCTACGCCCACCTCGGCACCGGCAATTACAATCCGGTGACCTCGCGCTTTTATACCGACCTCAGTCTGCTCACGGCGAACCCCGTAATCACCGAGGCGGTGCAGGAGGTCTTCACCTTTCTCACCGCTTATTCGGAGCGCCCGCATTACGATCCGCTGCTGGTCGCCCCGGTCGATCTGGCGGAGCGGACGCTGGCGCTGATCCATCGCGAAACCGAGCATGCGCGCCACAAGCGCCCGGCGCGGATCATCGCCAAGATGAATTCCCTGCTCGATAAGACCCTGATTCAGGCGCTCTACCGCGCGTCGCAGGCTGGGGTGCAGGTGGATCTGGTCGTGCGCGGCATGTGCGCGCTTCGCCCCGGAATCAAGGGCGTGAGCGACCGCATCCGCGTGCGCAGC
>CAYTQA010000217.1:801-5533 GCA_964439495.1 uncultured Terriglobales bacterium
ATCTTTTATTTCGCCAATGGCGGCGAGGAAGAGCTTTACCTGGGAAGCGCGGATTGGATGCCCCGCAATCTGTACGAGCGCGTGGAGGTGGTGTTTCCGGTGACCGATGCGCTGGCCCGGCAGCGCGTGCGTCAGGAGATATTGGAGGCGTATCTGGCCGATACCGCCAAGGCCCGCCTGCTTCAACCCGATGGAGAATATGTCCGCGCATCCGCCCTGCGCAACGAGCACCGCCGTTCCGCTCGGCCCGCAGCCTTCAACGCGCAGGAATTTCTCATCTCGCTGGCGGAAGGCAAAGGCGCGATGGACTCCATTCCACGCCGCGTCGAGCGCAGGCGCCTTCCCCGCGCCCGGGAGGAGTCGCCACGTAGATGATCATTTACTTCCTTCGCCACGCCAACGCCGGCAGCAAAAAGCTCAATCCGAAAAAGGACGAGAAGCGTCCGCTGGACGCGCAGGGCATCGAGCAATGCGGCGAAGTCGGCCGCGCCCTCGCCGCCATGGATACCACCGTGGACGCGCTGATCTCAAGCCCGCTCAAGCGCGCCACCCAGACCGCCGCCCTGGTGGGCAATGAAATCGGATATGAAGGCAAACTTCATCTGGAAAAGGCGCTGCGTCCCGAGGCCACCTTCGATCAATTTCGAGAGATGCTGCGCAAATATTCCAAGATGGACGCCATCATGGTGGTCGGACACAATCCCAACTTCAGCGAATTTCTCGGCAAGACCATCAGCCAGCGCAATGGCAGCGCCTTCGTCGAGCTTAAAAAAGGCTCGGTGGCGCGCGTGGAAAAGGCGGGCCATCATGGCACGCTGGAGTGGTTCTTTACCCCGCGGGTGGTGCAGGCGATCTCCGCGCAGAGGCACCAGCTCCTCAACCCGCAAAAAGACACTCCGTTGAATACGGCGACGGAACATGCGAGTCCGCCAAACCACGAGACCGCTTCCGGCGGGAAGAACAAAAACAAGACGGGCGGAAAGAAGAACGCGGGCGGGAAAAAGAAGGCAGAGGGTAAGAAGAAGAGGAGGAGCGGGAAAAAGAAGGCGAACCGAAAGAAGAAAAACAAGAAGAGCGCCGGCTATTCGGCCTCCAGGAAGAGCTCTCGCCCGAAGACTTCGCGAAAATAATTTTTCTCTTTTTCGCTGGCCCACAATTCCAGCTCCATGGCATCGGCCTTGCCACCCAGCTTAAGCTGCACCTGGCTGTCGCGCGTCACAGCGCGGACTTTTTTCACCGTCCCCCGGCGTCCCTGGTTAAGGGCGCGGGCCAGCCGCAGAATCAGGACCGCCTTGGGCAATGCGTCGCGTTCCGCGGGACGAAGTTCCTTGACCGGAGCGTCGCCCGGCAAGGGCCGCGATTTGCCAAGATAGCGCGTAATCGCGGCGATGATGTTGCGCTGCTCCGGAGTGAAGCCCAGGATCTCCGAATTCGAGATCAGGTAATACGCGTGCCGATGACGGCCATTCCGGCTCACGAACGATCCGGCCTCATGCAGCATGGCCGCCGCCGCGATCCATTCGGAGAACTCAAGCGGCAGATTGTGCACTTTTCTGAGCGCATGGAAGAGCTGCAGCGCCAACTCCCTTACCTGCTCGCAATAGTGGATGTCCACCTCATATCGCCGGCACATGGTGAGCAAGGCGTCTTTGCGCTCGGCTTCAAGATGGCGGTGCTGAAGGGTGCGCGGATCGGCGTCGGCGGCCATCTGCGCCAGCAGCCCATCGCGCAGTCCCAGGGGGGAATAGCGGAACGACGGCAGTCCGTAATAGGTCAAAATCTCCGCAAAGACGTAGGCCCCGGCCACGATAATTTCCGCGCGCCGCGGGCCGATCCCGGGATACTCCGCGCGCTGCTTCTGGTTGCGCTTTGCCAGCAGGCCGGCGAGCTTCATGGTGGCCGAGCGTGAGATGGTGACCGAATACTTTGAACGCCCTTCCAATTCCCGGGTCGCTCCGGCCAGCGCGGCGGCGGTGCCGGAGGTGGCGATGGTCAAATCGATCTGCCGCGCTTTGATCTCCGCGCCCACGCGATGCACCTCCTCGGCGATGAATTCGCGCATGCGCTCGATGTCTTTTTTCTTCGGAGGATCGCTTTGCAGAAATTCCTGCGTCAGGCGCACCGCTCCCAGCGGCATGCTGAACATGTGCTTAATGTGGCCCTGAACGGAGACGGTGATCTCGCAACTGCCGCCGCCGAGGTCGAACATCAGGACGCGCTTGTTGGCGATGGGCACGTTGGAGAGCACGCCCAGGTGGATGAGCCGGCCTTCCTCCAGGCCGGAGATGACCTCGATCTCCCAGCCGAGCTCCGACTTCACCCACTCCAGCAACGCCATACCATTGCGCGCGTCGCGCAGCGGGCTCGTGCTCACCACCCGCAACTGGTCCACGCCATATTTCTGCGTTGCCCGCGAAAAACGCCCCAGGACCTTCACCGTGAGCGCCATCGATTCGGGCGAGAGCAGTCCGCTGCGGAAGACAGACTCGCCCAGGCGGGTGACCTCGCGGTCCTCAAAGATCACTTCCATTTTGCCGCGAGTAAATTTCGCGATTTTTAAGCGGACCGAGTTAGCGCCGATATCAACTGCCGCGAAGATCGCCATAGGATGATGATGATGATGGAAGCCGAAATCAGACCGCTATCTTGGCGGCTGGGGCATGGGTGACGCGCTGCACGGGCCTTCGCGCATGTTCCAATCTCTGCAGCAGCTTGCGCTCGTTGCTCTCCACCCGGTCCATGGCGGCCACCAGCTTGCTGTCCCTGATCTTCTGGATGGCAATCGAAAGCTGGCTCTTTTTCGGCAGCCTCTTCTCGCCCAACTCCAGCAGCAATTGCCAGTCGTGCCATTCGCCAATCGCGTCCTGCACTTCCTTGAATAATTTCAGCGCAGTCTCGGCAATCTCTTTGCCGGCGAAAAGCTCGGCGCGATAGCGGTACTCCTTGCAGGTAAGCCGGTATTCATGCAGGCCCTCTTCCCCCAGGGGCGGACGGCCCTCCACGAACTTTGCGTACTCCCGCAACACCGTCTCAAGCTGCCGCGCGCGATCTTCCGCCGAAGAAGAAGGGCCTTGCCCCGGCTGCATGGGAAAGGCATTCAGCTTCTCCAGCAGTACGGTGGCCTCGGTGAGCAATGGCCCATCGAAAAGCTGCTCCAGGCGCTCCTTCCGCTTGTCGTATTTCTTGTTCAGCGCCTTCGAGAGCGTCTTCTGGTCGCGATCGTTGCGACCGGCGGCCGCTTCGTCCAGCATCTCCAGATGCAGATCGGTATCGCGCAGCTTGCCGGCGGCGCTCAGGATTTTGTCCAGATGTTTGAGGGCCTGCTTCTCCGGCTTGTCCAGGCAAATCGTGGGAATATTTTCCAGCCAGACCTGCAGCCGGCGATAGCTGGTGCGGAAGCCGTGGGCGCTCTTGCCGTTCGGTTTTGCGCGCAGTTGGGCGAGCGCAAGATTCACCCGCGCGGGAAGGTTCAACGCATCTTTTGGCTTGGCATGATTGGTCATCGGAGTAGCGTGGCCTTTGAACGGCTCTGTATTGGATGCCGGCCACGGCTACCAGTATATACAGGATTTCAGGGAAGAGGGCAGGTGGAGGACAGGAAAGGAAGGCGACATATTCATAAGCGATCTTTGTGCCCGGCATGTGGCCTACGACGCTATAAATCGCTTGGAGTCAGTCCGGTTTTCTTGGCAATCTTGGCAAGCATTACCGGTCCAAGCTCTTCCGAATCGGCAAATGCCCAAGTGTATTCGGGATAATTGGGATGCTGAAGCTGGATGTGGGACGAGCCTTTATGTGCCTTTACAGTCCATCCGATTCGAAGGAGAGCTTGAAATACTTTACGGGCCTTCGAGCTGGGCCACTTCCTCATGCGAAAGCAAAGGACACTGACTTGGTGGCTGCGTGTTCTTCTTCCATGCGGTCCGCTAACACGCGGAGAGCCAGCGCCTGCACAGCAATAATGGCCTCCTGCCTGGTATTTCCATACGTCATTACACCCGGAAGCTGTGGCACTTCGGCAATCCAGCGGCCGTCTTCTTCGCGATCAGTTTCTATGGTAAAAGCCTGGTCCGCAGCTCTGGGCATAGCAGTTTGCATGTCTTCGCCTTTGTTTTTCCTATGGACCATCATTGTAGCTCTTCTGTCAATCCTAAGTTGCTGAAATTAAACAGAGTCTCCAGCGCCTGAATACTTAGTAGCATTATGGCGGAGGCAGGTTTCCCCCGCGCCCGGAATCGACGGTTGACCGGTAACGGAGGTCACAGCTAATAGACGCACTTCCGCGGCAAAGTGACTCATGCAACTTTCAATGCCAGACCGATACATGCCAACATGGGTCCCTCTGACTTCACCTAATCCCCCTGCGATTGCGCCTTGACTCCGAAGGGCAGGCTGATGCTGCCGCCGGCGCCGCCCATCACGCGGTCCGCGGTGCGGGCGAAGACATACCCGGTGACCACCGTCCCCCAGGTCCACCAGAAGGCGTCCGGAAAGCTGACCGGCGACCGCCCCAAGACCGGCGCGACCATGTAATTCCACATCAGAACAATGTTGCCCATCCAGACCACCGACGGACGCGCGCGCCGCACCCACGGATCTCCGCTTTCGGCGTCGGCGCGGATGTTCCTGCCGGCGGTCTCGTTGAGTTGCGCCTCCACATCCAGCGCCTTCGCGCCAAGCTCCAGCTGCTTCTGGTCGAGCACCGATTTGTTCTGCTCGATCAGCTCCTGGA
>CAYTQA010000218.1:0-5522 GCA_964439495.1 uncultured Terriglobales bacterium
GCGCATACGTCTGCCCTTGACACCGCCGTTGTTGTTATAGACAGGATGACAAATTCACAAAAAAAACAGCGCCCTAAATGGTTGTTTAGAGCGCTGCCTGCTGCGGTATTTTACCGTTTTCAATACTTATTGCGGGAGGGACTTGCCCAGGCGGAAGCCTATGCTGAAGGCCACGGTGTTCAACTGCTGCGCCACGCTATGGTCATACATGAAAGACAGATCCATGTGCTTTCCCAGCTTGGTGCTCAATCCGGTCGAGAAGCCGTTGTCCGTATCGATGCTGCCGGTGCCTGAAGCATAGCTTCCCTTGCTAAAAGTCTGAGATGACTTGGTAGAGGTTGAAGTGCCAGTCGTGGAAGTGCTGGTCTTGGTCGAGAACATGTGGCTGTAAAGCTTTTGTGCTCCCACCGCCAGGTTGTCATAACCGGAGAATTCGAAGCTCAGGTTTTTCCCCGCGGGAATGGAAACCCCGCCCTTGAAGTGAGGCATTGCGCCCAACGTGGTATACGGGCGCTTTATGTATGTGTTGACGAGCGAGTTGCTGTTCGCGATACCAAGTTCCCCGAAGGGGGTAATGTTCAGGACGTCGAACTCCACATGGTTATTGAAGTCCGCGGTCACGCGCCCGGTGCTGATGCCGGATGAGGTGCTTCCCGTCGGCACCGTGCCGGTCACAGTGGCCATATAGCGTACCAGGGGAGTGGGGCTGGAAAAGGTCAGTCCGAGCCGAGCATCGCCCAGGGCATTACTGCCGGAAAGCGTGGTGGTGCCGGTACTTCCCGTGGTGGAGGTCGTCGATGTATTCACCTGATTATAGGAGAGGTAAAACGGCACTCCCACCGACATGCCGAACATCTTGTTGAAGTTGTATCCCACGCTCTGGTCAAGTATGGTCGACCAGTTGGAAGCGGAATCATGGTTTCCCTGCAAGCTCGTATAAGAGCTCATGCCGCCCTGAAAGGAGCTGCTGGCCGGCATTTTTGACGACTGCGCCACGCATGCCGGTGCGGCAACCATCAGCATTGCAGTCACGAGGTAAGAAAGTTTTCGCATCATTTTCTTCATTCCTTTTTAAGCTCGAAATAGTTTTGCGGCGAGCGTCGGCGGTACCGATTCGAATAGTTGAAGCGCTCGGTATTGCATTATGGTGGGGTGAATAGGACGCGGTAAATATGAAAGAACCCCTAACCAGTTACTAAAGAGTACTGAGGGGGCAGCACTTTCAGGGATTAGGAGGGACAACAACTTCCCGGGCGCCGGGGAAGATCGGGGCACAACCAGCGGAAGAGCCAGGTGGCGCTTCCGCCAGGCTTCCGCCTCCCCGCAAAAATTTGTACACTGGCACTTTGCATTTCAGGACCCTCTTTAATCAGGAGCCTCTATGCGGCGGCATTATCCCTGGCGTGCGGCGACCACTCTGGCCGTCTTCTTCTCCTTTAGTATTTTCAACCACGCAGTCGCCCAGAATGCTCAGCCTGCGCCTCCTCCGTATCTGAATCCCGCTCTGCCCACCAACGAGCGGGTCAACGATCTGATCTCGCGCATGACGCTCGAAGAAAAGGCGTCGCAGCTCGTCAACCAAGCACGCGCGGTTCCGCGCCTGAACATTCCCGCCTACGACTGGTGGAGCGAGGGGCTGCACGGGGTGGCCTTTGCCGGGACCGCCACTGTTTTTCCTGAATCGATCGGGCTCTCCGCCACCTGGGACACGGATCTGCTGCATCAGGTCGCCACGGTAATCGGCACGGAAGCGCGCGCCAAGCACCATGAAGCGGTGCGGCAGGGCAAGCGGAAGATATTTTATGGGCTCACCTTCTGGTCGCCTAACATCAACATCTTCCGCGATCCGCGATGGGGCCGCGGGCAGGAGACCTTTGGCGAAGATCCGTACCTCACCTCCCGGATGGGCGTCGCATTCGTGACCGGCCTTCAGGGCGACGACCCGAAGTATCTGCGCGTCGTCTCCACGCCGAAGCATTATGCCGTGCACAGCGGGCCTGAGCCCTCACGCCACGTCTTCAATGCGGTCGTTTCCAGGCACGATATGGAAGATACATACCTGCCCGCCTTTCGCGCCACCGTCACCGAGGGCAAAGCGGGTTCGGTGATGTGCGCCTACAACCGGGTGAACGGCGAGCCGGCCTGCGCCAACCGCTTTCTGCTGGAACGGAAGCTTCGCGGCGAATGGGGCTTCCACGGTTATGTCGTCTCCGACTGCGACGCGGTTGCGGACATACAACGCGGGCATCACTTTACCAAGACCCTGGAGGAGGCCGCCGCCATCTCCCTGAAGCGCGGCACCGACCTTGAGTGCGCGGATTACCTGGGACATCCGGCGGGAAACGAGGATTACGTCAAATACATAAACGCGGTGCGTCAGGGACTGCTCAGCGAGAAGGACGTGGATGAGGCGCTCAGAAGGCTCTTTCGCGCCCGCTTCCAGCTTGGGATGTTCGACCCTCCCGCGATGGTCCCATATGCGCAGACCCCTTATTCCGAAAACGATTCCGAGGAGCACCGCGCCCTCGCATTGAAAGCGGCGCGCGAATCAATGGTCCTGCTCCGGAACAATGGCGTTCTTCCGCTGCACGACAACGTAAAAAAGATCGCCGTGATCGGTCCCCTGGCCAACTCCACCCGCGTCCTGCTGGGCAACTACAATGGCACGCCATCGCGCTCGACCACGGCATTGCAGGGCATCCAGCGGCAGTTCCCGAAGGCGCAGGTGTCATTCATCGCGGGCACGCACTTTCTCCATAGCCCCGATCCCGTGCCCGCATCCATGCTGTCGGTGGGAGATGGCAAGGCCGGCACCGGCCTGAATGCGGAGTATTTCAATAATAAAGACCTGACCGGCAAGCCGGCCCTCACGCGCGTTGATAAAGACGTGAACTTCGATTTCAAGGGAAGTCCCGCGCCCGGAATCGATGGTGACAATTTTTCCGCGCGCTGGACGGGCGAGCTCATACCCGAGAGCTCAGGCACGTACAATCTGGGAGTCACCGGCGACGATGGGTTCCGCCTCTACCTCGATGGCAAGCTGCTGGTCCAGGATTGGAGCAAGCATCCCGCTCACACCCTCATGCAGTGGGTTGAACTTAAGAAGGGACGCCGCTATCCCATCAAGCTTGAGTACTATCAGGACGGCGGCAGCGCCACCGCGAAACTGGTGTGGCAGCAGGGCGGCGAGACCCCGGCGGAGGCGCTGGCTGCCGCAAGAGAAGCGGACGTGGTGATTGCCGTGGTCGGCATCACCTCCGATCTCGAAGGAGAGGAGATGGATGTGAAGGTCGAGGGCTTTAAAGGCGGAGACCGCACCAGCCTCGACCTGCCGCGCGAGGAAGAACAACTGCTGGAACAGGTGAAGGCCTCGGGCAAGCCGCTGGTGATCGTGCTGATGAATGGCAGTGCCCTCGCCGTGAACTGGGCCAATCAAAATGCCGATGCAATTCTCGACGCGTGGTATCCCGGAGAGGAAGGCGGCGCCGCCATTGCCGAGACGCTGGCCGGGAGTAATAATCCCGCAGGACGGCTGCCGGTAACCTTCTACAAGTCAGTGGACCAATTGCCCGCCTTCGAGGATTATTCGATGAAGGGCCGCACTTATCGTTATTTTCAGGGGGAGCCGCTATATCCATTCGGCTTCGGCCTGAGCTACTCGTCATTCGAATATAGCAACCTGACGGTTGAGAAAGCGGCACGTGATGGAAGCGTGGGGGTGCGGGTGGAGGTCACGAATAAAGGACAGCGTGAGGGCGACGAGGTCGCGGAGCTGTATATTTCCAGGAAAAATTCGCGGTATGCCGGTCCCAGGATTGCGCTGAAGGGCTTTCAGCGCATCCATCTGAATCCCAATGAGGGTCGCCAGCTCTCCTTCACGCTCTCACGCGAGCAACTGGAGAGCATTGATGCGAACGGAAGGCATGTCTACGAGCCGGGGACCTTTTCGATAAGCGTTGGCGGCCAGCAGCCCACGGAGAGCGCATTGCGGACCCATGCGGCGGCAGTCGCCAAATTTTCTTTAACTCGATAAAGTTTTCAGTTGTTAGTTTCAAGTTCAAAGGCAGGATGCTTCGTCGCGCCTGCTTTTCTTCTGAAAGACTCCGAAGCATGAACATGGATCTATTTTGAAACTCGCAACTTGAAACTCTCTTCACCGTCATCCAGAGCGCCGCGCGATGCGAGCGCGCGAGCGGAGCGCAAGCGAAGGACCCCGAGAGGGTTGAGGGCTTGAATGCGGTTACAGGCTTTTCAGCGATAAAATCGAATCCCCATTCACGATAGGGACTCTTCGTCGCTTTGCTCCTCGGAATGACAGACCGCGAACGCTTATTTTGAAACTCGCAACTTGCAACTCGAAACTGCCCGTAAAAATTTCACACAAACCCGCCAATTCATGTAAAATGTTGGCAATGCGCTGGTCTGCAATCTCGACATTGTTCAGCCCCGAATCCGGGCGGCGCTCCTCCGTCTATTTTCGATTTACCTCGCAACGATATTGGCGATACTGGCCCAGCTACTAAAGCTCTCCGGGCATACCCAACTACGGCAGTATCAGATTTAAAATCTCAGGAATCGCCAAAATGCCATCTACTCTGGACCAAATCGTCGCCATGACTCGCTCCACACTGGAGCGCCGCAAATCAGCGGCGGACGTGCGCGCGCTCGAAGCTGCCGCGCAAAGCCACCTCCCGCGAGGCTTCCGCAAGGCCCTGCTCGATGCCAGTAAAGGCAGGCCGGCGATCATCGCGGAGTTGAAGAAAGCGTCGCCCTCGCGCGGCCTGATCCGGCGCGATTTTCAGGTGGAAAAGCTGGCGCAGCAGTTGCTGGCCGGAGGCGCGAATGCCTTATCGGTACTGACGGAAGAAGAGCATTTCCAGGGCTCACTCGATTATTTGCGTGTGGCCTCGTGCGTTACAGGTTTGCCTTGCGTGCGAAAAGACTTCATCGTGGATGAATTTCAGGTGCTGGAGGCCCGGGCGAACTGCGCGGACGCGCTTCTGCTGATCGTTGCCGCCCTGGATGATCAGCAGTTGCGGAGCCTGCATGGGGCCGCGCGCCGCTTCGAGTTGGATGTCCTGTGCGAGGTGCATGACCGGCGGGAGCTGGACCGTGCTCTCGCTCTGGGCTTTGAGACCATCGGCGTAAACAGCCGCGACCTGCGGACTTTCCACGTCAGCCTTGAGACCGCTTTTCAGCTTGTCGAGCGCATTCCCTCTTCAATTCTGCGGATCGCCGAGAGCGGGATCCATAGCGGCGAGCACATGCGCGCCCTGCGCGATGCCGGTTATCAGGGCTTTCTGATCGGGGAATCGTTGATGAAGGAAGCGGAGCCGGGAGATGCGCTGCGCAAGCTGCTGCATGATGCCAGTCTTCCGTTCGAGAAAGCTGCCAAAGGGCTGGTGCGGGAATGAATCCCTGGATCAAGATTTGCGCCAACACCAAACTGGAAGATGCCAGGGCCGCAGTCGCCGCCGGAGCGGACGCCATCGGTTTTATCTTTGCTCCAAGCCCGCGGCGGG